>JAQTVU010000355.1 GCA_028706695.1 Mycobacterium sp. | reverse complement strand
GCCGGGCCGTGACTCGTAGACCATCTCCTCGTCGAGTTCACCCACCCGCGAGGGCTTCTCGGGCTCGTCACCAGAAAAAGCCAGGTAGACGGCGAACAGCCCGCGGTCGGGGATGGCGCCGCCGGAGGTGACGGCCAGCCGCTGCGCGCCGGGCCGGGCGGTCAGGGTGCCGGTATCGCGGTCGTAGACCAGGCGCGGTCGCAACTCGGCGAACTCGGTGGACGGGTATTTGCCGCTCAACAGGTCGAGGGTGGCCTCATAGAGGCTGCGCGGCAGCGTCGCGAACGGGGCGGCCCGGCGTACGGTGTCGAACCACCGGTCGGCGTCCAGCGGTTCCAGCGCGGCCGCGGCCACGGTGTGCTGGGCCAGGATGTCGAGCGGATTGGCGGGCACCCGCGTCGTCTCGATCTGGCCGGCCAGCATGCGTTGCACGCTCACCGCGCAGCCGATGAGGTCGGTGCGGTGCTTGGGGAACAACACGCCGCGGGAAACCTCCCCGACGTGGTGGCCGGCCCGCCCGATGCGCTGCAGTCCGCTGGCCACCGACGGCGGCGCCTCAACCTGGATCACCAGGTCGACCGCGCCCATGTCGATGCCCAGCTCCAGGCTCGACGTCGCGACCACGGCCTTGAGCAGCCCGCGTTTGAGGTCCTCTTCGGCCAGGGCGCGGCGCTCCTTGCTGACCGAGCCGTGGTGGGCGCGCGCCAGGGCCGGAGGCGCGCCGAAGGTCTGGCCGCTAGCCATGAGCTGCGCTGGGGCGCCACCGGCCACCTCAGGGTTGGCCGGCGCGCCCAGCCCGGCGCCGCAGCGCTCGGCGTGGATTTCGTTGAGCCGTGCGGTGAGTCGCTCGGCCAGCCGCCGAGAGTTGGCGAACACGATGGTCGAGCTGTGCGCCTCGATCAAATCGGCCAGGCGCGCCTCGACCTCGGGCCAGATGCTGCTTTGCCCCGGATTCGTCATGTCGGGCACCGGCACCTGCACCGTGAGCTCGACGGTCTTGGCCGATGGGGGAGCCACTACCCTGGTGCGGGTCGTCGGGTCTCCTCCGGACAGAAAGCGGGCCAGCTCCTCGGGTGGACGCGCGGTCGCCGACAACCCGATGCGCTGGGCGGGCGGCCCCGTGCGCAGGCCGTCCAGCCGCTCCAGGGACAGGGCCAGGTGCGCGCCGCGCTTGCCGCCGGCGATGGCGTGAATCTCGTCGACGATCACCGTCTGCACGCCGCGCAGGGTTTCGCGTGCCGCCGACGTGAGCATTAAAAACAGCGACTCGGGGGTGGTGATCAGCACCTCGGGCGGATGCGCGACGAGCTGCCTGCGCCGTGCCGGCGGGGTGTCGCCCGAGCGCACCCCGACGCTGATCTCGGGAGCGGGCAGGCCGCGGCGTTCGGCGATGCGGGTGAGGCCGGCCAGCGGCGTGCGCAGGTTGCGCTCGACGTCGACGGTCAGCGCCTTGAGCGGGGACACGTAGAGCACCCGGGTGCCCGTCGGGCGGTCGCCCGGCGAGCCGCCCAGGCCGTCCAGCGCCCACAGGAAGGCCGCCAGCGTCTTGCCGGATCCCGTCGGCGCGATCACGAGGGTGTGGTGACCGTCGGCGATGGCCGCCCAGGCTTGCGCCTGCGCGGCGGTCGGCGCGGCGAACGTGGTGGTGAACCACTCGCGGGTGACCGCGCCGAACCGGCCTAGCGGGTCTGGATTGCTCACTTGATCATGGTGCCAAGGGATGCCGACACCGACGCGCGGTCCGGTTCAGTTCAATCTGGCGGTCGCCATCGCCTCGGCGAGCTCCCCGGGGATGTTGGGCACCCGGGCGATGGCGTCGAGCAGCGCGTGGGCGCAGGCGTCGGCCAGCCCGTCGGCGTCGGTGCTCGGGTCGATGATCCGCTGACGGCAGATCTCGAAGGTGAGGGCCAGCCAGCCGTGCAGGATCACCCGCAGGTGGCGCTCGACCTCGGGCGGCAGCGATCGTCCCGGCACCGCGCCCACCAACTCGCCGATCCGGCTCATGATGTGTTCCATCTGGCGGTTCTTGGCTTCGTCGTCGATGCCGAGCAGAACCGGGTCGGAGCGGCCGAGGCCCACATACGCCGCCCAGGCGGCCTCCGGGTTCTGCCGGTGGTAGGCCATGTAGGCCAGCACGCCGTCCTTGACCTCCTCGAACATCGTCATGCCGGGCGACGGCGGGTTGTTGGTGGCCGCGTAGAGCCGGTCGGCCTCGTCTTTGACGACGGCGGCGAAGAACGCCCGCTTGTCGGGGAAATAGTGGTACATCAACGCCCGGGACACCCCGGCGCGTTCGGCGATCTCGTCGATGCGGACCTCGTCGTAGGGACGCTTCCCGAAGACCTTCGCACCCAGGGCGAGCAACTCGGCGCGCCGATCCGCTGGGGACAATCGCCTCCTGGCTGTCGGCATGCGTCAGATAGTACCCACGCCGGATAAGAGAGTTCCGAACATCGCGTTTCCGCAGCTGGCCGCCCGACCAGCGGCGATCCACGGGCGGCGGCCGCGCTCGCGACGGCCGCCGCGGTTTGCCGCGCCCGCCGGTCGGGGTATTCCCGTTCTGCGATCTAGGGCCGCGGCGACACCGCCGGCTGGCCCGTGTGGTCCGGGGGCCGTCCTGGTCACCGAAAAGACCGTCGCACGGTAACCAATACGACACGGCGAACGATCAACCAAAAGGGCAGCAGACGTCGGATGCGAGGTGCAGGGATGCAAAAGGCAGATCAGCGGTCACCGCGTGATCGCTTGGGACGGGAAGACGGCTCGGGACGGGAAGACGAGGTGCACGCCGCCATCCGGTTTCTGATCCTGGCCACCGCCGCCGGAGTCGGCTTCCTGGTCCTGGCCGCATTGTGGGTCAGCACCTGCCCGGGAACGGGCGTCGACACGGTGGCCTGCGGCGCGCCGCAGCGCACGATGCTGGCCTTCGGGGGACCGCTGATCGTGCTGGCGGCGGGGCTTTGGGCCTTCGTCCGCACCTACCGGGTCTGGCGCAGCGACGGGACGTGGTGGGCATGGCACGGTGTGGGCTGGTTCTTGTTGACGCTCATGGCGGTGATGGCTTCGCTGGGCGTCTCATCGATCGCCGGACCGGTTCTGGCGCTCTGATGTTCCGCCGACGATATTCCGCCGACCTTCGCCGCGACCGGCAACGGCCTCGTCGACGCGTGCGGCGAGTTCTACCACGTCGGGCCGCGCAAGCCTCCTCACCTCTTGGACGGGAGCGCGGCCACGGCAGAGACGCAATGCCCGATCTCGCCGACCAGCTGCGGACGCGGCCGCCCGCCGGTCAGATCCTCCTGCGACGGGCTCGCAAATATTTCAAAGCCGATGGTTTTACCGGCCCGATCCAGCGGGTATCAGTGAGTACACCGTGACGGTGCCGTCGCTGTATGGCGAAATCGATCATGGCTGTCAAACGACGAAGACACCGATGTCGATGCTGCTGCGAGAACGATGGAAATGACCCGCATGATCCCGGCGATTGTTGCCACGCGCCCTCGTCGGCGCGTGGCGAGTGGCTCGGCGGTCCTGGCCGGCCCCTTCACACCGGGTCGACTGCCCGGCGGCGATCGTGACTGACGGGCTGGAACGTATGGTCCGAGGCGGCCTGCAGAGCAGTAGTACTGTCAGTCAAACGATGCCGGGAGACCATATGAACGATGCGGGATTGCGCGCTGGCAAGCCTCACCGCGGCTGTCGCGCCGTCGAACTTCATGTCGCGGCACGCCTGGAGAACCTGGCGATCCTGCGTACCCTGATCGGCGCGGTCGGCACCTTCGAAGACCTGGATTTCGACGCCGTGGCGGACCTGCGGCTGGCGGTCGACGAAGTGTGCACGCGGTTGATCCGCTCGGCCACGCCCGACGCAACGCTCGTCGTCGTGGTCGACCCGCACGAGGACGGTCTGGTGGTGGAGGCCTCGGCGGCGTGCGACACCCACGACGTGGTGGCGCCCGGCAGTTTCAGCTGGCATGTCCTCA
>JAQTVU010000354.1 GCA_028706695.1 Mycobacterium sp. | reverse complement strand
GCAAATCCAATGTCCCGCAGGGGCATTGGTATCCGCGCAAGCACCTCCCGCACACCATCGGCTGGCGCGGCATCCCGCAGCTGCTCGCACTGGGCGATCACCGAGACGATTCACAGCCGCCGATTGTGCTGCGAGCGCTGGGTGGGCGCCTGGAGAAGCTGCCGACCAACTACCGGGTCACGATCGTGTCCATGCTGGTGACCTTCGGCAACATGAGCGCCGTCATCGACGACATCGTCACCGACACGTATCCCCTGCCGGTACGGGCGTTCGGCGAGGCGGAGATCGACGTACGTGACGTGTTGGTCCACCTGGTGAAGACCGCTGATCAGGTTCGCTACTTGATGCGCGGGTACGCCCGGGACGTCTACGCGGTCACTGCCCGGGACTTGGAGAAAGACAGAAAGGCATCCCACGCCTACGCGGGCACTGTCGAAGCGCAGTTGGTCTCGCGGATCGATTCGATCACGCGGCGGTTCCTGACCGACCTGGCCGCTGACCCTCGCGTATTGGAGAGGCTGGCGGCTGCGTGGACTCAACGACTCCGAACATTGGTCGACGACACGGTGAAGGCCGTGCGGGCCGACTGCGGCCCGAACGTGTTCACCGTGATTTCCAAGGACAGCAAGGTTGTGGTGTTCCCGGCGGCCGTCCGGGAAGCCCAACTGTGCAAGAAGCTCGACGACCACCTCGGAGACGTTGCTGTGGAGGCACAATCGTGAACCATGACCGCAAGTTTGTGTGGGACCGCTACCGGCACGCCCAAACCGACCACCAGCGCCAGCTGCTTCTGATCAGCGCGAGGAAGGCCGTCGCGACACCGCCGGGAGTGGTGCCCGAAGTGTGGGCGATCTACAGATGGACAGACGATGCGAGTGTTGCCGCCGAACATCTCACGACGGGGATCTGGGCAATCCACCAACGGGGCATCGACCGGGAACAGGTGCACTCGGCGAAATCCGATGCCACTCCGCGGCCGACAAATTTCGGTGGCGCGTGCCGGCGACTGTTTGACGCGCAATACAGCGGTAACACGCAGATCCGATCACCGATAGACACCCTGGCCGACGACACCATCAGCAAACGCCTAGCCGTCCTGTCCCGCACGGACGAAGTCAATATTGCCGTGTCCCACGCCACCAGTCTGGTGCGCCTGATGTGCTCGACGGGAACGTCCATCCGATTCAACTACGACGACCTGTACTGGGCAATCCGCACCTGGGCCGACCTGGAAAAACGCACCGCGGTCTTATATCGATGGTCGCGTTCGTATTTCCACGCCACGTCGCAGCACATCACCGAATCTGTCGGTACGGAAGGATAGAACACACACCATGGTCACACACATCGAAGTGCATGTGCTTCAAGCGTTACCGCCGTCGAACGTCAACAGGGACGGGGACGGCTCCCCGAAATCCGCCCGGTACGGCGGCAAACGTCGTGCCCGCGTGTCGTCGCAGTCGTGGAAACGCGCGACTCGGCTTACCTTCCCGGACTCGGACCAGGGTGTACGGACCAAGATGCTCGCCGACGCGGTGGCCAAACACCTGTGTGCCCAGCACGGATACACGCCGGAAAACGCAAGTGATGCAGCACTTCAGGCGCTGGCCACAGCCGGTATCGGCGGCGGCAAAGGGAAGGAAACGGCCACGGGTCAGCTCAGGTACTTGCTGCTCTTCGGTGAGGATCTGCCAGCCAAGATCGCCCAAGCCGTGGTCGACAAGGCTCTCACCAAAGATTCGGCAAAAGAGCTGATTCGCACCGCCGAAAAACCGCTGTCGCTGGCCCTGTTCGGTCGGATGATCGCCGACGATAAGTCGCTGTCGGTCGACGCGGCATGCCAGGTCGCCCATGCCATCAGCACTCACGAAACCGCATCCGAACTCGACTACTACACGGCGGTAGATGACCTGCGCACCGACGATGCCGGAGCCGGGATGATCGGCGAAATCGGTTACCAGTCAGCGGTGTTATACCGCTACGCCAACATCAACATGGACTTGCTTGCCGCGAACTTGAACGGCTCGAAAGCCGACGCTGTCGAGGGAGTGGAAAAGTTCATCGGGTCCTTCGTCACATCGATGCCGTCGGGCTACGGCAACTCCACCGCGCCTGGCACGCTACCGAAACTTGTCACGGTCGTAATCCGGGAGAGACAGCGGCCAGTGAACCTGGCCGACGCGTTCGAGAACCCGGTGACCGCCGACGGTGGCTTCATCGATCCGAGCGCCAAACGTCTTGCGGCCGAATACGAATCCGTGGCGAGCTGGATGGGTGAGGCGCCGACCGTGGTGGCGCATCGGCTCACCGGAGACACCGCGACAGCGGTCGAGAAAGCATTCGGCCCCAACCACACGTTGCGGGCCCTGATCGACAAAGTCGGATCGAACCTCAATGCCGCCTAACGATGCCACTCGCCCCACACATGCGGTGACCGGCACACTTGTCCTCAGAATCGCCGGACCGCTGCAATCCTGGGGACTGACCGGGCAATTCACGCGCCGAGACACCCACACCCAGCCAACGAAGAGCGGCATCATCGGTATGGTCGCCGCGTGCCTGGGCCGTGAACGCGGCGCTGACATCAGTGATTTGGTGACTCTACAGCTGGGAGTCCGGGCCGACCAGCCCGGTGCCCTGTTGGCGGACTACCACACCATCTCCCGGACTGATGGCTCGACGATGCCGACCGCCTCCGGCGCGAAAAAGAAAGACATAACTGCTGAATCGTGGCGGTGGTACCTCACCGATGCCGTGTTCCTCGTAACACTCACCGGCGACAGGAAATTGCTCGACGGTATCTCCCACGCGGTCGACCGCCCCGTGTACGCACCCACGCTGGGCCGCCGTTCGTGTCCCCCGACAGGGCGTATGAACCTCGGTGTTGATGATCGCGACCCCGAAACGCTGCTAACCGAATGGCCATGGCAAGCCGGCGCCGTTCAACTGGCGGTGCACGCCGCCAGCCCGGTCCTGGACGCGACCATTGAAGATCCGGCCGGCGATGATCTCATCCCGGACGTACCCACCAGTTTCTCGCCTGTGCGGCGAGGCTGCACCAACCGCAGGATCCGGCATTTCACGGTGCAGCCGCCCCATCCCAACCCACCGAACGACCACGACCCGATGACGGCCCTGACCTAAGAGAGCCCCGATGTTCCTGACGAAAATGCCGATCAACGCTCGCCGGCGCGCCGCCCAGCGCCTGCTGGCTTCTCCGCAGGCGATGCATGCCGCGGTGATGGCGGGTTTTGTCGATCCTCGACCGACCGAGGAAGCGAGAGTGCTGTGGAGACTGGACACCTACGACAACCACCGCGTGGTGCTTTACACCGTCAGCCCGAGCCGACCGGATTACTCACACATCGCCGAGCAGGCTGGGTGGCCGACAACCGAAACCTGGCAGACCCGCTCCTACGCACCGGTATTGGACACGCTGCAGGCCGGGCAGCGCTGGTTGTTCCGGCTAACCGCCAACCCGACCCACTCCATGCGCCTGAAGGAATGGCCCGACACCAAGCCGGTAGGTCACGTCACCGTCAAACAGCAAGAACGATGGTTGATCGACCGCTCGCTGCGAGGCGGCTTCCGCCTAACACCACCGGGCCCAGGCAACGGTACGGACCTCGACCTGGCTGTGGTTGACAGAACAGTGCGCCGATTCCACCGCAAAGAGGGGACTGTCACTATCGCGACAGCCACCTTCGAAGGCCAGTTAGAGATCACCGACCCACCGGCGTTTCGCCGCGTCCTGACCGCCGGTATCGGCCGGGCAAGGGCCTACGGGTGCGGGTTACTCACGGTTGCCCCTACAACAACGCCACGGCTGTGAACTCGATCGGCGGTCGACCCGCCCAGCCTAAAGAACTTGTCCGCGTATCGGACCGGATTTCGTTCCTGTACATGGAACGATGCGCGGTCAACCGGGACAGCAACGCCATCACCGCGACCGATGAACACGGGACAGTTCACGTGCCGGCCGCGTCCGTCG
>JAQTVU010000353.1 GCA_028706695.1 Mycobacterium sp. | reverse complement strand
GGATCCTGCAGCCCGGGGCCGAACCAAGCCCTACGCCCTGGGCGCTGCGCCGGGCTTGGCAGACTGTGCGCATGGCAGAGATAACCTTTCATGGAAATCCGATCAACACGGTCGGCGAGCTGCCTGCCGTCGGATCTCCGGCTCCAGCCTTCAATTTGACCGGCGTGGCCCTGGGGCCACTCGGTAGCGATCAGTTCCGCGGCAAACCCTTGGTGCTCAATATTTTTCCCTCCGTCAACACCCCGGTGTGCGCGACGAGCGTGCGGACCTTCAACGAGCGCGCCGCCGCAGGCGGTGCGACCGTAGTGTGCGTGTCGAAGGATCTGCCGTTCGCGTTCTCCCGGTTCTGCGGCGCGGAGGGCATCGAGAACGTCAAGACCGGTTCGGCGTTCCGTGACAGCTTCGGCGAGGACTACGGCGTCACCATGGCCGATGGTCCCATGGCCGGTCTGCTCGCCCGCGCGGTCGTGGTCATCGGCGCCGACGGCAACGTCGCGTACACCGAACTCGTGCCCGAAATCGCACAGGAGCCCAACTATGACGCGGCGCTGGCGGCGGCGGGATGATCTTGTCGTAGCCCGGCGGGTCAGCCTTGCGGGAGTCGGAGGTCCTATCCGACGTCGAGTCGCACCCGGCGATCCCGGCACAACAGCGCTCCGCCCGGCCTCAGCACGCCGACGCGGCCTGATCAGCTCGGGGTTTGACGCACAGAGAGTGTCATGAACCCGGGGGGTCGACGAGGTCCCGGAAGCTTTCGGCGGGGTGGACGGAGGCCCCCAAGCCCGCGACGCGGTTTGCCAGAGCTTTGTCCGATGTCACCACCCGGAGCTCGTGCGGCCGCGGGTCGGCCCGCACCCGCCGGACGATCTCGTCGTCGGCCGAGTTCGCGGCCGCTCTGGGCGCGTGCGCAACTTCGATCACCGACGAAACGATCGCCGTGGACGGCGGCCGCTCGAATACCACCGTCATCTCCTGTCCCCGAGCGGCCGCCCATCGATCGAGCCGGTCCACTAGCGCGGCCATGGCGCGGCCGCGGTCTCGCCACCAACCGTCCGGGCGGCTGCCGATCACGTTCATGCCGTCGACGATCCACCGCACCGTGGGTCCGGCCGCGTCGCGCTCCGTCACCGCCGCACCCGCTGACGGCGGTGGCGCGAGAAACGGTGTTGCGGGACAGTCATTTTCAGGCCAGCCGGATGAGGCTGTAAACAACCAGCGCGGTCAACGTGAGCAACTGGGGCCAGGGCCGCCACGGCGCGTCCTGGATGGCATAGGACATCTCCTTGAGCGGCGAGGTGGGCGGGGGAGCGGAGCGCTGCGGCGCTACGGGGCGGTGGAACCGGTGAAAGTACAACTGGATCAGCGTCGCCCCGATCCACAATCCACCGAGGAAGCCGACCGAATCGACACCGCGCCAGATCAGCAGCGCGGCCACCGCCACGGTGAAGGCCATCAATGCGCGATCGGAGCCGGCGGTCGCCGAAGGTTTTCCGCCGTACCGCCGGTCGAGCATGACCCGGCGCCGGCGGTAGGGCAGCGCGAAGAAGGCGAATTTCGTGACGATGTGCAGGCCGAGCACAACGACGAGGGCGGTGGCAACGGAGTTGAGCAATGAGACCTCCGCTCGCAGCATATGCGGCGGCGCGCGATTTCGGTCGCCCGGTGCTCGCCGCCTTCGGCGCGGCCGATACATGGACGCCGCGGGCGCGGACCCCAACCGCTGTTGCGCGCGGACGTCCGGTGTCCGCGGGCGCCTTCCGATGGGCGTTGACGTGTGCCGGATCCGTCGAGCGGACCTCGGTCAGAAAACGAAGAATCCGGGCTCACCGATACCCGCCAGAAGTCCGGTTCTGCCTCGCATTTTGAGGGGACGGGCGCCGCGGTGGGCTTTCGTCACCGCTGTCGACCGGAACCGGCGTGTGTTTCGATGATTCGGCGCGCTTTGAGGATCCTTCACCCGGCTGCTTCTGCGTGAAAGGAAGGTTTCCGACATGCCGATGACACCGTTGAGTACGGGTAATGGTTTGCCCAATGTGGTGGTCACCGGCATGGCCATGACGACCGCACTGGCGACCGACATGGAAACCACGTGGAAGATGCTGCTGGACGGCCAGAGCGGAATCCGCGAACTCGACGACGCGTTCGTCGAGGAATTCGACCTGCCGGTGCGCATCGGTGGACACCTGGTGGAGGAGTTCGACAGCCCGCTGACCCGCGCCGAGACGCGCCGGATGAGCTATCTGCAGAGAATGGCCACCGTGATTGGCCGGCGGGTGTGGGAGAACGCCGGCAATCCCGAGGTCGACGAGAACCGGCTGTTGGTCTCCATCGGCACCGGCCTGGGTTCCGGCGAGGAGCTGGTGTTCAGCTACGACGATCTGCGGGCGATCGGGGCGGGCGCGGTGTCGCCGCTGGTCGTGCAGAAGTACATGCCCAACGGCGCGGCTTCGGCAATCGGGCTGGAACGCCGCGCCAAGGCCGGCGTGCTGACGTCGGTGTCGGCGTGCGCGTCGGCGTCGGAAGCGATCGTGCGGGCCTGGCAGCAGATCGTGCTCGGCGAGGCCGACATGGCGATCTGCGGCGGCGTGGAGACCAGGATCGAGGCCGTGCCCATCGCCGCGTTCGCCAAGATGCGCATCGTGATGTCGACCAACAACGACGACCCGCCCGGCGCCTGCCGGCCCTTCGACAAGGACCGCGACGGCTTCGTGTTCGGCGAGGCCGGCGCGCTGATGACGATCGAGACCGAAGAGCACGCAAACGCCCGCGGCGCCAACATCATTGCCCGCATCATGGGGGCCAGCATCACCTCCGACGGCTTCCACATGGTGGCGCCGGACCCCAACGGCGAACGCGCCGGGCACGCGATGAGCCGGGCGATCCAGCTGGCCGGCCTGACCCCGGGCGACATCGACCACGTCAACGCCCATGCCACCGGCACCCAGGCCGGCGACCTGGCCGAAAGCAAGGCCATCAACAAGGCCCTCGGCAGCAACAAGCCGGCGGTGTACGCGCCGAAGTCCGCCCTCGGCCACTCGGTGGGAGCGGTCGGCGCCGTCGAGTCGATCCTGACCGTGCTCGCGTTGCGCGACCAGATCGTCCCGCCCACACTGAACCTGAAAAACCTCGACCCGCAAATCGATCTGGACGTGGTGGCCGGCAAGCCCCGGCCCGGCGACTACAACTACGCCATCAGCAACTCATTCGGATTCGGCGGCCACAACGTCTCAATCGCCTACGGCCGGTATTGATTTCAACCCGCGAGCGGTTGACGGGTGCCAGGTACCCGGCGGTGCCCACACGTTCGGGCTCACGGTAGTCCTCCTGCCCGCGACGCGAGCATAATCAGGGATCGCTCCCGGTCATGCGCGGGGAAAGGAGGCTCGGGTGTCACCTGCACAGAGATCAGCGAAGATCGTGGTCGGTATCGACGGCTCCCCGTCGTCGAGCGCGGCGGTCGAGTGGGCCGCGCGTGATGCCGAAATGCGCCGCGTCGCGCTTGAATTGGTCTACGTGGCACCGCAGGTCCCGGAGTTCTTTCCGTCCGTGCCACCGACGCCCCCGCCGGGTGAGTTTTCGTCCTGGCAGCAGCAGCACGCACACCAGGTGCTGGCAGAGGCGCACAAGATCGCCACCGAGGCGGCCTCGGGGGGCGGTGGGCTACAGATAACCAGCGAAGCGGTCTTCGACGCCCCCGTAATCCCCACCCTGGTGGCGCTTTCCAACCAGGCGGACATGGTCGTGCTGGGCAGCCACGGCCAGACCTCGGTGGCCCGCGCGTTGCTGGGCTCGGTCAGCGCCGGCCTGGTTCACCGCGCGAAGTGCCCGGTTGCGGTGATCCACGATGACAACGCGCGGTCGGCCCTGTCGTCTCAGGCTCCCGTGCTGGTCGGTGTCGACGGTTCACCGGCCTCCGAGCTGGCGACCGAGATCGCCTTCGACGAGGCGGACCGTCGCCGCGTCGGGCTGGTGGCGCTGCACGTCTGGAGCGACGCGGGTCG
>JAQTVU010000352.1 GCA_028706695.1 Mycobacterium sp. | reverse complement strand
CGACGCCCACAACGACGACCCCAAGCCCTACGTGTGGACTGCCACCGCCGAATCGATCCTGGCCAAAGTTGCGCGAGCACGCGCAACGCTAAATACTGTCAATTAATTTCGAGCCATACCACTAGCAACTAGCGGCCACCGAAGTGATCCCCGGCGGGGGCTCGGTGACGGCTTTGCCGCCACAACCGCATTGCGGACCAAGGTGTTCGTTGATCCCCGTCAGCTCCCCGGACGCGGATTGCCGGGCGACCACCTGCCGGCAAAAGGGGGCATACCGGACGGGTGAACGCCACCGACTCGCTACGCTCGCAAGGTGACTTGCGAGGCGGCAGGCACCGGCATCACCGCGCGGCGGCCCAACGGGCGTGGCCACGTGACCCGCAAGCGCATGCTCGGGGCCGCGCTGCGGTGCTCCGGCGATCCCGGCTCGATGTCGGACACGGCGGCCGTGGTGCACCACACCACCGAGCGGCGCGCCACAACGTTCTCGACACTGTCGACCCTTGTGCAGGCCGACGTGCCCATGCATGAGCGGGTCGGCGCGATCATCGACACCCTGCAGCTGCACCACGGTCTGGGGTCGGCGGATTCGCGCGCGATCGAAAAGCCGCCGGCGCCGTCCCGCGACCGCGAGAAGCTCGAACGCCGCTACCCACGCACCGCCGTCGAACTGGGTGCGAACCAGGTCCGAGAGGTGGCCACACTGATCCGCGGCGCCACGCACCGGCCGGAGTCCGAGCGCCGGTCGGGCTGCTGCGTCGACGTCGACGTGGCGCGGCGAGGCCTGACCCACGCGCTGGGCGCCTACCTGGAACAGTCCCGGTGATCCCCGCCGAGCTGACATTTCGCGAGGCGGACCCGATCGATTTCGCTGTCGTCGCAGAAATGCACTATCGGGTCTGGCGACGGTCCTGGGCCGGAATCCTGATCACGCCCCTGCTGGACATTCTCGGCCCGCCGGCACGCTGGGCCGCCGAGGTCTACCCCCAGACGCTGAGCCGGCACGGGTGGAGCATGTGGATCGCCGAGTCCGGCGGCCGGCCGCTGGGCACGGCCATCTTCGGGCCTGATTCTGACAACCCCGATCAGATCCTGATCGACGCGCTGTATGTGGCCGAGGAAAGCCAACGCCGCGGCGTCGGCGGCCTGCTGCTCGAAAAGGCGCTGAGCGCTCATCCTTCGGCGGACGCGGTCTTGTGGTGCGCGGAAGGAAACGAAAAGGGGCGCCGCTTCTATGAGAAGAACAATTTCCGCCTCGACGGACGGACGCTGGCCTGGGAGCCGCTGCCCGGGGCGCGGGTGCCTCATGTGGGCTACCGGCTCAGGCGTCGATGATCAGCCGGTCACCTTTCGTCCGCGACACACAGGCCAGCGTCTCGTCGTCACCCGCAGCGGTGCAACCGCGGTGATCGACCCGTCCGGCACGCATTTTCACCTTGCATGTGCCGCAGAACCCCGGCTGACAGGAAGACGGCATGACCGGAACGCGGGCGAGCGTGGCGGCAAGGCGGACTGATTCGCCGTCGCGCCGAGGATGCTGGGGACGCGCGAGGTCCAGCTCGAAGGCAACCCCGTCCACCATCGGTGGGGCGCCGGACTTCTCGTAATGCATTGGCGCACCGGCATATTCACTGCGCGCCGCGCGCACCGTCTCCAGCATGACACTCGACTCCACACGTACACCGCCGTCGGCGAAGCGGCGCACGGCGATGCGGTAGTCCGGGCGCCGCCTCCGCCGAGGTGGGCGGCACCTGCGGCGACGACAGCAGCGAACAAGCCGGCTCCGACGACGGCTACGGAGGTTTCATGCCTCATCATGGAGGCTCCCAAGCTTGTGGCGCCGCAGGGCGAAACTGAGTGAACTCACGGAGCATGCAGCCCCGAGTCGTCCGACTGTCATCACCGTGCGTCAATGCGGCCCGATTGGATGGGCGATGTTTGGGTATCTACCGGCGTCGGCACGCGACTTTGCAGAACGCTCGTACTTTCTCCACACTTAGTGCATGCGCGTCGGCATCCCCACCGAGACCAAGAGCAACGAGTTCAGGGTTGCCATCACGCCGGCGGGCGTCACTGAACTGACCCACCGCGGCCACGAGGTGCTGATCCAGGCCGGGGCCGGAGAAGGGTCGGCGATCAGCGACGCGGAATTCAAGGCGGCGGGCGCCGAACTGGCCGACACCGCCGAACAGGTATGGGCCGACGCCGACCTGCTGTTGAAGGTCAAGGAGCCGATCGCCTGCGAGTACGGCCTGCTGCGCCGCGGCCAGACGCTGTTCACCTACCTGCACCTGGCCGCCTCACGCGCCTGCACCGATGCGCTCTTGGCCTCCCGCACGACGGCCATCGCCTATGAGACGGTTCAGACCGCCGACGGCGCGCTGCCGTTGCTGGCCCCGATGAGCGAGGTCGCCGGCCGTCTCTCGGCACAGGCCGGGGCCTATCACCTGATGCGGACCCAAGGTGGACGCGGTGTGCTGATGGGCGGAGTGCCGGGCGTCGAGGCCGCCGACGTGGTGGTGATCGGCGCCGGTACCGCCGGGTACAACGCGGCCCGGATCGCCGCCGGCATGGGGGCGAGCGTGCGGGTTCTGGACGTCAACATCGACAAACTTCGGCTGCTCGACGCGGAATTCGGCGGCCACATCAGCACCCGTCACTCCTCCAATTATGAGCTGGAAAGGGCCGTCAAAGGCGCCGACCTGGTGATCGGCGCGGTCCTGGTGCCCGGAGGCAAAGCCCCCAAGCTGATCCCGAATTCGTTTGTCGCACAGATGAAGCCGGGAGCGGTGCTGGTGGACATCTCCATCGATCAGGGCGGCTGCTTCGAGGATTCCCGCCCGACCACCCACGACAGCCCGACCTTCGCCGTCCATGACACGATGTTCTACTGCGTGGCGAACATGCCCAGCGCAGTCCCCAAGACGTCGACCTACGCGCTGACCAACGCCACGATGCCCTATGTGCTGCAGCTCGCCGACCGCGGTTGGCGGGCGGCATGCCGCTCGGATCGCGCACTGGCCAAAGGCCTTTCGACGCATGACGGCGCGCTGCTGTCCGAGCAGGTGGCCACCGACCTCGGCCTGCCGCTCACCGACCCGGCGAACGTGCTGGCCTGACGCCGCTAATCGACCAGACTGGCGATGATGTCGGCGACCGGCCCATGGCGGGCCTCCTTGAACGACGTTCCCGCCCATAGCGGGATTCCGTTCGGGTCCTGCAGCGCGGCCGCCGCCTCCCGAATGGGCGAGGTCATCTGGTTGACCTCCGGGTAGCCCAGCGGCGCAACGTTGTCGAGCAGGCGGGTGAAGTCGTTCTCCAACCCGCGCGCATACCGGCCCGAGAACGCCCGTGTCACAACGGTGGTACCGAAGATCGGGTTCTTCATCGCCGTGCGGTGCGCCGCGTTGGTCCCCGCTTCGTCGCTGAGCAGCAATGCGGTGCCGACCTGCGCGGCCACCGCTCCCCGGTGCAGGACGGCGGCGATGTCGCGCGCCGTCCCCAGGCCACCGGCGGCGATGACGGGCACGTCGTGGGCGCTGCGCATCCGGGTGATCAGCTGGTGCAGCGAATCCCTGTTGGGCTCCATGTCGGGCGCGAACGTGGCGCGGTGCCCGCCGGCGCCCGGACCCTGGACCACCAGGCTGTCCGCGCCGGCGGCGACGGCCACCCCGGCCTCGTAGGCCGACGTCACCGTGACGATCACCAGCAGCCCCAGCGCACCCAGCCGGGCGATGATCTCCGGCGGCGGCACGCCGAAGGTGAACGACACCAGTTCGGGGCGCACGTCGGCCACCACCTCGAGCTTGCGTTCCCAGTCGTCGTCGTCACCGAACTCGGGGCGGCCGACCTCGACCTGGTAGTGCTCGGCGATCTCTTCGAGTTCCTCGGCGTAATAATCCAGCTGTACCCAGTCGGCGACACTGGGCTGGGGCACAAAAAGGTTGACTCCCAGTGGCCCGGTGGTGGCCGCCCGCGCCGCGGCGATGTCGTCGGCGAACTGTTCG
>JAQTVU010000351.1 GCA_028706695.1 Mycobacterium sp. | reverse complement strand
GACATCGAGGTCACCGTCACCGACGCCACCAGCTTCCTGCGCGGACCGTCGATGCTGGTGGCCCGCGGGGAGATCAGCGGGGAATGGTGGAACGCGCAACAGCGTTGAAATCACATGTGCGATTCCGACCGAGCGTGCACTATTGCTTATTGCCTAGGACTGGATTATCACCTATGACTGCTAATTGCCTATGACACATCCTCAAATCTCTCGGCATGACCCGGAGCTCAGCGGCGGCGAGCTAGCCCTGGAAGAGCGCGCTGCACTGCGCCGTGTCGCCGGGTTGTCGACCGAACTGGCCGACGTCTCCGAGGTCGAGTACCGCCAGCTACGGCTGGAGCGCGTGGTGCTGGTGGGCGTGTGGACCGAGGGTAGCGCCGCCGACGCCAAGGCCAGCATGGCGGAGTTGGCGGCCCTGGCCGAAACCGCCGGTTCGCAGGTGCTCGAAGGGCTCATCCAGCGCCGTGACCGGCCCGACCCGTCAACCTACATCGGCTCGGGCAAGGCCCGAGAACTACGTGAAGTGGTGTTGGCGACCGGCGCCGACACGGTCATCTGCGACGGCGAGCTTTCCCCGGCACAGCTGACCGCACTGGAAAAGGAGGTCAAGGTCAAGGTCATCGACCGCACCGCACTGATCCTGGACATCTTCGCCCAGCACGCGACCAGCCGGGAGGGCAAGGCGCAGGTGTCACTGGCCCAGATGGAATACATGCTGCCGCGGCTGCGTGGTTGGGGTGAGTCGATGTCGCGGCAGGCCGGCGGGCGCGCCGGCGGCAGTGGCGGGGGAGTAGGCCTGCGCGGCCCCGGTGAGACGAAGATCGAGACCGACCGGCGCCGCATCCGCGAACGGATGGCCAAGCTGCGCCGTGAGATCAAGGACATGAAACAGGTCCGCGACACCCAGCGCAGCCGTCGCCTGCACAGCGACATGCCTTCCATCGCCATCGTCGGCTACACCAACGCGGGCAAGTCCAGCCTGCTCAACGCGCTGACCGGGGCGGGGGTGCTGGTTCAGGACGCGCTGTTCGCCACCCTGGAGCCCACCACCCGCCGCGCGGAATTCGTCGACGGGCGCCCCTTCGTGCTCACCGACACCGTGGGTTTCGTGCGGCATCTGCCAACCCAGCTGGTCGAGGCATTCCGCTCCACGCTGGAGGAAGTCGTCGACGCCGACCTGCTCGTGCACGTCGTCGACGGCTCCGACATCAACCCACTGGCTCAGGTCAACGCGGTGCGTCAGGTCGTCTCCGACGTCATCGCCGACCACAACGGCGAGCCGCCGCCCGAACTGCTGGTGGTCAACAAGGTCGACGCCGCCGGTGGCCTGATGCTGGCCAAGCTGCGTCACGCGCTGCCGGGGGCGGTTTTCGTCTCCGCGCGCACCGGCGAAGGTGTCGACGCGTTGCGCCGACGGATGGCCGAGTTGGTCGCTCCCACCGACACCGCCGTGGATGTGGTGATCCCGTATCACCGCGGCGACCTGGTGTCCCGCGTGTACTCCTACGGGCGCGTCCAGCAGGAGGAGCATCACTGCGACGGCACCCGGATCAGGGCACGCGTTCCGGTGGCGCTGGCCGCCAGTCTGCGCGAATTCTCCGCCCACTGACGGCGCGCCGTGCCGTCGGCGCTCCCCGTCGGCCGCCGACCAACCACCTGGTTGGTATATTTGGCCGGCAGGATTCCCAGTCGCCGGAGGTCGCCCATGAGCAGCGCCGTCAAATACCAGCGCACGTTGTTCGAGCCCGAGCACGAGCTGTTCCGTGAGTCGTACCGGGCCTTCCTCGATCGCCATGTCGCGCCCTATCACGACGAGTGGGAGAAGGCGAAGATCGTGGACCGAGGCGTGTGGCTCGAGGCGGGCAAGCAGGGCTTCCTGGGCATGGCGGTGCCCGAGGAGTACGGCGGCGGCGGCAATCCTGATTTCCGCTACAACGCGATAATCGCCGAGGAGACCACCGCCGGCCGCTACAGCGGAATTGGTTTCGGCCTACACAACGACATCGTGGCGCCTTATCTGCTGGCGCTGGCGACCGAAACGCAAAAGCAGCGCTGGTTGCCGAAATTCTGCACCGGCGAGCTGATCACCGCAATCGCCATGACCGAGCCGGGAACCGGCAGCGACCTGCAGGGCATCAAGACCCGCGCGGTCAAGCGGGGCGACCACTATGTCCTCAACGGGGCGAAGACCTTCATCACCAACGGCATCAACTCCGACCTGGTGATCGTCGTGGCCCAGACCGATCCGGACAAGGGCGCGCAGGGCTTTTCGCTGCTCGTCGTCGAACGCGGCATGGAAGGCTTCGAACGCGGGCGGCACCTCGACAAGATCGGGCTCGACGCCCAAGACACCGCCGAGTTGTCCTTCACCGACGTCCAGGTGCCGGCCGAAAACCTCCTGGGTGAAGAGGGGATGGGCTTCATCTATTTGATGCAGAATCTGCCGCAGGAACGCATCTCGATCGCCATCGTGGCGGCCGCGGCGATGGAGCAGGTGCTCGAGCAGACCCTGCAGTACACCAAGGAGCGCAAGGCTTTCGGCAAGCCGATCGGCAGCTTCCAGAACAGCCGTTTTGTGCTGGCCGAGTTGGCGACCGAGGCCACCGTGGTGCGCATGATGGTCGACGAGTTCCTCCGGCTGCATCTGGACCAGAAGCTGACCGCCGAGCAAGCCGCCATGGCCAAGTGGTACTCGACCGAGAAGCAGGTCCACCTCATCGACCGCTGTCTGCAGCTGCACGGCGGCTACGGTTACATGCGCGAGTACCCGGTGGCCCGTTCCTATCTCGACGCCCGGGTGCAGACGATCTACGGCGGCACCACCGAGATCATGAAGGAGATCATCGGCCGCAGCCTCGGCATGTAGCGGCGGTATTCGCCCGTAGCGGCCGACCGTGGAACTGTCCACCGCACGACGGCGCTCGCTATTCCACCGTGGGATGGCCGTATCGCTCAGCCGGATCCCACCGGCAAATTGATCGGTGCGCGCATCCGATGTTCGGTCGGGCAGATACCGCCCGGGTACCCGCTTCACGTACCGTCGACGCATGCGTCTGACAGATGGCGACCGTGCGACCGCACGCTGCCGCCCGGCGGTCATGCCGCCGCTATTTGTCCGGGTGCGTTCCCCGCGGCGGGCGCCGTGGTGATCGCTGCGCCGCGCGGGCCGGGTCTGCGCGGCGATGGTTCGGCATCATTTCGACATCGGAGCGGTACCGTTTTTGTACTATGCGCGAATTGACTTCGCATTTCTCGCTGGCTGAAGCAAAGTTGTGCGAGCCCGGTGAAATTGCGAATTGTTATGGGGAAGCGGCCCGCCGGTGGGTTCACCACCGGCCCGGGAGGCAAGGTGCGGATGTGGCCGTAGTCGGGCGCACGTCCGTTGGCTGGGAGGCTTGGTGAACGAGCAGAGAAGTCACATGCGCAAGCTGGTCGGGCGTGCGCTGGTCGGCTTGGTGACCACCGCGATGACGGCGGCCTTACTGGCACCCGCGGTGGCGGCAAGCCCCATCGGCGACGCCGAGGCGGCCATCATGGCCGCGTGGGATAACGCCGGCGGCGAGGCATCGCCGCTCGGGGCGCGCAAGGGGGATGTCTACCCCGTCGGCGACGGCTTCGCCCTGGACTTCGACGGCGGCAAGATGTTCTACACCGCCGCCACCGGCGCCAAGTACATCTACGGGCCGATCTTGGGCAAATATGAGTCGCTGGGCGGCCCGGCAGGCAGTGACCTGGGTTTCCCCACCATCAACGAAGTACCCGGACTCTCCGGGCCCGACAGCCGGGTGAGCACCTTCTCGGCCAGCGATAAGCCGGTGATCTTCTGGACGCCCGACCACGGCGCCTTCGTGGTGCGCGGTGCGCTCAACGCCGCGTGGGACAAGCTGGGCAGCTCCGGCGGTGTTCTCGGGGTTCCGGTGGGGGATGAGAGCTATGACGGCGAGCTCGTCTCGCAGAAGTTCAGCGGCGGCCAGGTGTCGTGGAACAGGGACACCAAGCAGTTCGCCACCGAGCCGGCCGGACTGGCCGACCAGCTGAA
>JAQTVU010000350.1 GCA_028706695.1 Mycobacterium sp. | reverse complement strand
GGACTGGTCGCCTTCCTCGGCAACGCCGGCGTGATCGGGCTGTCGACGTACGCGACGAATCTGCTGACGCTGTTGGTGATCGCCGCCGGAACGGACTACGCGATCTTCTTCGTGGGCCGCTATCAGGAGGCGCGCGGAAACGGTGAAGATCGCGAAAAGGCGTTCTACACCATGTATCACGGCACCACGCACATCGTCTTGGGTTCCGGGCTCACCGTGGCCGGCGCGGTGGCCTGTCTCGGCTTCACGCGGCTGCCCTATTTTCAAAGCCTGGGCGTCCCCGCCGCGCTGGGCATCCTGGTCGCGCTTTTCGCCGCGCTCACCCTCGGCCCGGCCATCCTCACCCTGGGCGCCAAGGTTGGCATCTTCGACCCCAAGCGCGCGATGCGAACCCGCGGTTGGCGGCGGATCGGCACCGCCATCGTTCGCTGGCCCGGACCTGTTCTTGCCGCTGCGTGCGCGTTGGCCCTCGTCGGCCTGCTCGCGCTTCCGGGTTACCAGACCAGTTACGACACCCGCCCGTACATGCCCGCCAGCGTCCCAGCCAACATCGGCTACACCGCGGCCGAACGCCACTTTTCGCGTGCCCGGCTGGAGCCCGAATTGCTCATGGTCGAAACGGATCACGACATGCGCAACCCGGCCGACATGCTGATCCTGGACCGGGTGGCCAAGGCGGTGTTTCACGTGCCCGGCATCGCCCAGGTGCAGACCATCACCAGGCCGCTGGGCCCCCACCTCGACCACAGCTCGCTGGCGTTCGTGGTCAGCAATTCCAGCGCCGCCCAGCAGGAAAATCTGACCTACCAACGCGCTCGCGCAGAGGACCTGCTGAAGCAGGCCGGAGAGCTGGCGAAGACGATCGACATCCTCAAGCAGCAGTACATGCTGCAGCAGCAGCTTGCCGACACCACTCACAGTGAGGCCCAGAGCTTTCACGACACGTTGGGCACCATCCAAGACCTGCGGGACAAGATCGCGAATTTCGACGACTTCTTCCGCCCGGTTCGCAGTTACTTCTACTGGGAACGGCATTGCTACGACATTCCGGCGTGCTTCGCGTTCCGGTCTCTTTTCGACGCGCTCGACGGGATCGACCAGCTCACCGAGAAGTTCGAGGACCTGACGGCGAGTCTGGACAAGCTCGACGCGCTGCAGCCCAAGCTGGTGGAGCTGATACCGCCGCAGATCGCCAGTCAGCAGACCAACCGCGATTTGACGTTGGCCAATTACGCCACCATGTCCGGCATTTACGCGCAGACGGCGGCCGCCATCGACAACGCCACGGCCCTGGGGCGGACCTTCGACGCCGCCAAGAACGACGACACCTTCTACCTGCCTCCAGAGGTTTTCAACAACCCCGACTTCAAGCGCGGCCTCAAGCTGTTCCTCTCACCCGACGGCAAGGCGGCCCGGATGATCGTCACCCACGAGGGCGACCCGGCGACGCCCGAGGACATCGCGCACATCGACCCGATCACCAAGGCCGCGCACGAGGCGCTAAAGGGCACACCCATGTCCGGTGCAAACATCTACGTGGGCGGAACCGCCGCAACGTACAAGGACATCCAGGACGGCGCCAAATACGATCTGTTGATCGTCGCCTTCGCCGCGCTGAGCCTGATCTTGCTGATCATGATGATCATCACGCGCAGCCTGATCGCCGCGCTCGTCATCGTGGGCACCGTCGCGATATCGCTGGGCGCGTCGTTCGGGCTCTCGGTTCTGGTTTGGCAGTACATCTTGGGCATTCAACTCTATTGGGTGGTGCTCGCGCTGGCCGTAATCCTGCTGCTGGCGGTCGGATCCGATTACAACCTGCTGTTGATCTCCCGATTCAAGGAAGAAATCCACGCCGGCCTCAAGACGGGGGTCATCCGCGCGATGGCCGGATCCGGCTCAGTGGTCACCTCGGCCGGCCTGGTCTTCGCCGTCACCATGTGCGCGTTCGTCTTCAGCGGGTTCCAGGTGCTCGGCCAGATCGGCACCACCATCGGCCTCGGGTTGTTGTTCGACACGCTGATCGTGCGGTCGTTCATGACACCTTCCGTCGCAACGCTTCTCGGACGATGGTTCTGGTGGCCACAACGGGTGCGGCCGCGCCCGGCCAGCACCATGCTGCGGCCCTACGGCCCGCGCCCGGCGGTTCGGCAACTGCTGCTGTGGGAAGACGACGACCCGGCGGTGATGGCGGGCTCGCGCTGATGTGTTCAGTTCATGTTCAACGGATTTGTTACGGGTGCTGATCGAGATGAGGTTCAGCCGGGGCCGCCAAGATTTCGTTGGCTAACAACAATTATCGCCGTGAGCTGTGGAGACCTACGGCCGTGACTAGCGAAGAGCTTTCACGCGACAGAGTTGCCTACCTTCGGCAACTGGCGCTTGATTCGCCGAACAACTCCGGCAATGGGGCCAGTTCGAGATCAGCAACGCATCAGCGCTTGCTGAAGGACGCCGCTTGCTGAAGGACCTCTCCAGGTGACCCAGGACGAAGTGACCTACAGTAACTGCAGGGAGTCATTGGCAAGCTTGGCGCGATGCTCCGGGGCTATGAGACTCGGCTCGGCGTCCGTGAGGACAGCCGGTTGCACAGTTTCCGGCCGAATCCATCGGCAGGCCATGAAGTTTTCCAGGTGATCGCAGCTCACCAGGGAAGGGCAGGGTCCCGCGATCGCTTGGTCTCCCTCGGGACAGAGCGGCGGGGCGATCGCAGGCGGCCGACCAAATCCGAGGGGCAACCGTCACCAGACTCGCCTCTCCGCGAGGTTCACCGATTTTCATCCCGACGGCCTCGGCCGGGACACAAATCTCGGTGACACTCAGTGTCGTGCACTCAAGCTGTGCGGGCACCGACCGTTGCCCGGCGCCGTCGACCTTGATGCATCGTTGAATTGAAGCCGGGTCCCGGTCATCGACCCGATCATGCGTAAATTGGGCAGGCATGAGGACGATGTTCTCGTATCACCTTCCAAGGCTAATCGCGCGATCATCGACGAAGCGTTTCGCGGCCGCGGTCCCATCGAATCCTGTACACCCCCAAGGTGACTTAGGTGTGGCGATAGCCGGCGTGGAAGCCGCTCGCCGGCATGGTATCCCGCTGATCCGAACCAAGCGCACCCGCTACGACGGGTACTTCGAGCAAGTCACCCAGCCCCGCTGTTGCTGGCGATATTGGTCAGCCGGGTGCAAAAACGCTATCTCGCACCGGAATTCCACCTAACGCCCGAAAAGGAAAGTGCGGCTTCGCGGTTGGCGTGGCTTCATGGTGGCGAACGCGCCAGCCGTGGACCACCAGATCACCCCGACCAGGCATGTCGCGCTGGCCGGCCGCGCGGTGACCCGTCCAACATCGGCGGCGGCCAACGGATTTGACGAGGATGTGGTCGCCCGGGCCCGGACGACCGTGGTTACCGCCGTGTCCGACGACGAGCCGCTCCGACTCGTCTGGTGTGGGCGGCTGTCGTCGGAGAAGCGGGCCCTGGACGCGATTGAGGCCGTCGTCCAGGTCGACAACTGCACGCTCGACGTCCATCGCCAGGGTCACCTCGAGGCCTCGATGAAAGAACCTCCTCCGCTCCGCTGGAGTTTCGCCACGAATCCAGCTGCAAGCGGTGGCCATGTCGTCGCCCGTCATCTACTGCGACCCCGCGCTGAGCGAAACGGTTCGGGAAGGCAGAGGCGTCCTCGCTGCCCGCGGCGATTCGTGTGCTCGCCTCGGACGGCGACAGATCGCGCAACGCCGCGCGTCGCCACTGCGACGCCGGCCGACAATCCCGGCAAACCGAGAAGATCCTCGCCGGCCACGACAGCTTGGTCAATCGCGTTCCCGCATGACTGGGGCTCAGCGCAGCATGGTGGCCACGATCCCGGCCAGATAACCCAGCCGGGCCACCTCCGAGGGACGGAACTCCGGACCGGGGCGGCCCAGCACCACCGCCGTGTGCGGGTCGCCCAGCGGCGCCGCGACCATCGTGGTGTCCATGTCGCGCCAGGCCTGCGGCACCCAATCGGCGCTGCCGTCCAGTGTCACGGCACGCTCGATC
>JAQTVU010000011.1 GCA_028706695.1 Mycobacterium sp. | reverse complement strand
ATTCCACCGGGTGCTGGCGCCGGAAGGACTGGTTGCCGTGGCCGCCCTCAGCACGCGGCGGCCGTGGCTGCAGGCTCCCGGGACCAAAACGTGGAAACCTCAGCACAACGCGTCGCCGGCCGAGATGCGGGAGATGTTCGAGGACGCGGGCTTCACTATCACCGACCAGCACCGTATCCGTCGGCCGATATGGACGCGCATCGTGTCCGACCTGATCACCGTTGGCACCAAAAGCTAACGGGCCGGGTCAGCGGGCTCGGATGCGGACGGAACGGCCGAGGCGCTGCTTTGGCAAGCCTAACTTTGCTGGTCGGGCGGTGTTTGGGTGTATATGGTTGCCGCCGTGCCCAATACGTCGCATCCCGCCGAACCGCACATCGGTTCGATGTCGTCGAAGTTGAATTGGCTGCGCGCGGGCGTTTTGGGCGCCAACGATGGGATCGTCTCCACCGCGGGGATCGTCGTCGGTGTGGCGGCCGCCACGGTGCAGCGCGGTCCGATACTGACCGCCGGAACCGCCGGGCTCGTCGCCGGGGCGGTGTCGATGGCGTTGGGGGAATACGTCTCCGTCAGCACCCAGCGCGACACCGAGCGGGCGTTGTTGCGCAAGGAACGTCAGGAGTTGCGCGAGGACCCGGCCGCCGAACTCGATGAGCTCGCCGCGCTGTACGAGGCCAAGGGCCTGTCGCTGGCGACCGCGCGCACCGTGGCCGAGGAACTCACCGACCACAATCCTCTGGTGGCCCACGCCGAGGTGGAACTCGGTATCGACCCCGAAGAGCTGACCGACCCCTGGCAGGCGGCGTCCTCCTCGGCGCTGTCGTTTGCGGTCGGTGCCATGTTGCCGCTGGTTGCCATCCTGGCCCCGCCGACGGCGTGGCGCATTCCGGTCACCGTCGTGGCGGTGCTCCTGGCGTTGGTGCTCACCGGGGCGGTGTCAGCCGGTCTGGGTGGGGCCCCCAAGAGCCGCGCCGTGTCCCGCAACGTCGTCGGAGGTGGTCTCGCCCTGGGGATCACCTATGCGATCGGACATTTGGTGGGCGCTGCGATCGCCTGACGGCGCTTTCAACCACGACGGCCGGTCGCACCGGCGTCTGGGCCGCATCGAGGCCAACGGCAACGTCTGCGCCACCGGGCGGATGAAGGACGCGACGACCCGCACCGCCGGGGGAATGGGTGGGTGTTCGGGAAAGTGATCAAGAAAGAGCTGCGCGACGCCCTCGGCTGACTGGCGAGCGCGACGCGACAGCGTTGAGCTAACCCTCGACCGTGGACGATCGGCATCTGGGTAAATTTGGAGGCGTCCGTCGTCGAATGGAGGGTCATGAACGCGCGCGTCGAGCAGTTGGAGTTTCAGGCAGAGGCTCGGCAACTGTTGGATCTGATGATCCACTCGGTCTACTCGCACAAGGATTCGTTTCTGCGGGAACTCATCTCGAATGCTTCCGACGCCCTGGACAAGCTGCGGCTCGAAGCGTTCCGCAACAAGGACCTGGACGTCGACACCTCCGACCTGCACATCGAGATCGAGGTTGACAGGGACGCCCGCACCCTGACCGTCCGTGACAATGGCATCGGGATGACGCGCGCGGAAGTCGTGGACGTCATCGGCACGCTGGCCAAGTCGGGCACCGCCGAGCTGCGTCAGCAACTGCGTGAAGCCAAGAGCGCGGGCGCCTCCGACGAACAGCTGATCGGCCAGTTCGGGGTCGGGTTCTATTCGTCGTTCATGGTGGCCGACAAGGTGGAGCTGCTGACGCGCAAGGCCGGGGAGAGCGAGGCCACCCGGTGGGAGTCCAGCGGTGAGGGCACCTACACCATCGAATCCGTCGACGATGCGCCGCAAGGCACGTCCGTCACGCTGCATCTGAAGCCGGAAGACGCCGAAGACGAACTGCACGACTACACCGCGGAGTGGAAGATCAGAAACCTGGTCAAGAAGTACTCCGACTTCATCGCCTGGCCCATCCGCATGGAGGTCGAAAAACGCACCCCCGCGGAGGACGGCGGCGAAGACACCGTCAGCACCGAAGTCGAGACCCTCAACTCGATGAAGGCGCTGTGGGCCCGGCCCAAGGATGAGGTCTCCGAGGAGGAGTACAAGGAGTTCTACAAGCACATCGCGCATGCCTGGGACGACCCGCTCGAGGTGATCGCGATGAAGGCAGAGGGCACCTTCGAGTACCAGGCGTTGCTGTTCATCCCGTCGCGGCCCCCCTATGACCTGTACGACCGTGACGCCAAAGTCGGGATCCAGCTCTATGTCAAGCGCGTGTTCATCATGGGCGACTGCGACCAGCTCATGCCCGAGTACCTGCGCTTCGTCAAGGGCGTCGTCGATGCACAAGACATGTCGCTCAACGTGTCTCGCGAAATCCTACAGCAGGACCGGCAGATCAAGGCGATCTGTCGCCGGCTGACCAAAAAGGTGCTCACCACCATCAAAGACCTGCAGTCCGAGCGGCCGGAGGACTACCGCAGCTTCTGGGCGCAGTTCGGCCGGGTCGTCAAGGAGGGCCTGCTGTCGGACTACGACAACCAGGAGACCCTGCTGCAGATCTGCTCGTTCGCCTCCACACACAGCGACGAGCAGGCCACCACCCTCGCCGAGTATGTCGGGCGGATGAAGGAGGGGCAGGAGCGGATCTTCTACGCCACCGGAGACACCCGCCAGCAAATCCTGAACTCGCCGCACCTGGAGGCGTTCAAGGCCAAGGGGTATGAGGTCCTGCTGCTCACCGACCCGGTCGACGAGGTGTGGACGGGAACGGTCACGGAGTTCGATGGCAAACCGCTGCAGTCGGTGGCCCGCGGCGAGGTGGACCTGGACTCCGACGAAGAGAACAAGAGCGAGGCCGAGCGCGAGGAACAGCAGAAGGAATTCGCCGAATTGCTGGCCTGGTTGACCGAGACGTTGGCCGACCATGTCAAGGAGGTGCGGCTGTCGAACCGCCTGACCGAGTCGCCGGCCTGCCTGATCACCGACGCGTTCGGCATCACGCCGGCGCTCGCGCGGCTGTACCGGGCCTCCGGGCAGGAGATCCCGGTCGGCAAACGCATCCTCGAACTCAACCCGAAGCACCCGCTCGTCACCGGCTTGCGCCAAGCTCACCACGACCGCGCCGACGATCCGCCGGTGCGGGAGACCGCTGAATTGCTTTACGGCACAGCCCTGCTCGCGGAGGGCGGCGCGCTCGAGGATCCGGCGAGGTTTGCGGCCCTGCTGGCCGACCGGCTGGCGCGCACGCTCTAGGCCGCACGCGGCAAAGCCAGGAGGCGTACGGGTGGTATGCCCGCGCCGTTCCGCACGACACGGAGCTGGGTCGGGTCAGCGGATGGCGGTCAACGACGCCGGGTGGTGGGCCTTCTTGACGATACCGAGGCTTCACCGCCCGGGCAGTCGCCCCCTCGGTGCGCGCCCGCCGAACCGACGACGGGTGCCGAATCCGCGCCATGGCTGACGCCGGTGGCGGCCGTTCAGGCCCGGGGGATGTTTGCCGCCATCGACGGTGGCCTACCGGCCTGCACATCCAGGACGCTTTGTGCTGCGGCCATCTCGATGCGGCGGCGGACGTCGCGGACGGCCGAACCCAGGTGCGGGGTGAATACCGTGCGCGGGTGGGCAAGCAACCCGGCCGGGATCTCCCGGGGCCGGGCCTCCTGCTCGGACCAGTCTTCGAAAGCGAAGACGTCGGCGGCGTAGCCGCCCAAGTGGCCCGTCTCCAACGCATCCGCGACCGCATCTTCATCGACCACCGACCCGCGGCCCACGTTGACCAGCAGCGCCCCCTCGGGCATCCGCCGCAGCGCGACCGCCCCGATGAGGTGACGGGTCCGGTCGGTCAGCGGCGCGGCCAGCACCACGGCGGTACTGCTGCCCAGCAGTGTCTCCAGGGACACCGATCGCCCAGCTGACTGCAACTCGTCGCCGGCCGGCAGCGGCGTGGGATCGGTGTAAACTATTTCGGCGCCAAACGCGCGCAGCCGGTGGGCTAGCGCGCGGCCCACCGCTCCCATCCCGACGATGCCGACCCGTCGGCCGGCCAGCCCGCCACCGTAGAGTTCGGGTCGCCAGCCCCGATGCCGGCCCGATCGAACGTGGCTGTCCCCGGCAATCAGGTGGCGGTCCAGTGCGAGCAACAGCCCGACCGCGAGGTCGGCGGTGGGAACGGTGAGCAGATCCTCGACGTAGCTGGCCCAGACACCCCGGGCGGTGCACGCCGCGACATCGATGTTGTCGAAGCCCTTGAGGGCCCCGGCCACGACCTTCAACCGTGGACTGTGGCGCAACAGCTCCTCGTCGATGTGGTCGGGCATGAACACCAGCAGCGCGTCGGCGTCGCGGGACCTGCTGACCAGTTCCTCGCGGCGGAGACTCTGCGGTGTCTGGTTGGCGATCACCTCGCACGAGCGCCCCAGCAGGTCGAGCACCTCGGGATGGACGCGATGGGTGACCACGACGCGGAAACCTTGCGCACCGGCCGGATTCATATGAACCGGCGGCGCAGTCGGCCGCTCAGGCCGTCGACGACGGTGACGGTCGCCAAGATGACCAGCATGATCGCGGACACCTGTCGATACTGCAAGACCCGCAGCGCCGCGATGAGTTGGAAGCCGATGCCACCGGCGCCGACCAGCCCGAGCACCGTGGAGGCCCGGAAGTTGTACTCCCAGCGGTAAATCGACACGTCGGCCAGCTGCGAAATGACTTGCGGCAGCACCCCGTGCACGATGACCTGAACGGGCCTCGCTCCTACCGCGCGTGCGGCCTCTATCGGGGCCGGGCTGGCGCGCTCGATCGCTTCGGCGAAGAACTTGCCCACCATGCCGACCGAGTGCAGCCCGAGAGCCAGCACCCCGGGCAGGGCCCCGAAGCCGACCGCGGCCACGAAGATGATCCCCATGATGAGCTCCGGCACCGCCCGCAGCGCATTCAGTATCACCCTGGCCAGCGAGTAGAGCACCGGGTGTGGTGTTGTGTTGCGCGCCGCAGCGAATCCCAGTGGCACGGAAAGCGTTACAGCCAAAGCCGTGCCGGCAACGCTCATCGCCAGCGTGTCCAGCAGTGGGGTTACCCAGGCACCGGCGCGGCCGAAGTCCGGCGGCCACATCTCACCGATCAGGGCGAACAACGCCGGGACGCCGTCACTCAGCCGTCGGGAATCCAAAAGCCCGACGTATGCGCAGCAGCCGACCACGATCGCGGCGACCGCGACGACCCACAGGGCGATACGCAGGCGCCGCCGCTCCTCCAGGCGTGCAATGGCCGCATACTCGCGACCTACGCCTGTCATTTGCTCAGCGTGCCCAGGTCAAGCCCCAGTTGTGCGCTCAACTGGCGGACCACGTCGTAGTCCGCGTCGCCCACCGGGGCGAACGCGGCGGCCTTGAACGGCTTGAGCGCCGCCGGATCATGAAGGCTCAGAAACGCTTTCACGATGGATGACCTGAGCGCGGGGTCCAGATCTTTGCGCATGGTCCAAGGATAATTGGGGTACGGCTTGGACTCGGCGACGACGCGAACCTTGGCTGGATCGATTGTGCCCTGCTGCAGCAGCGTTTCAAAGATCGGTTTGCTCAAGCCGCCTCCGGCGGCGTTGCCGTTCTGCACCGCAAACGCGACCGCGTCGTGGGCACCCACAAATTGCTCCCGGTAGTTGTCGCCAGCCCGCAGCCCCTGGGCGGCCAGCATCGACTTGGGGATCAGGTGACTCGAGGTGCTCGCCGGGTCGCCGTACGCCACCGTCTTGCCGTTGAGGTCGGCGATCGTGGCGATGTGCTGGCTGACATTGCCGATCACCAGCGCCTGGTAGACCGGCGGACCGCCGGGCTGCTCGACGAGCGCGGCAAACGGCTCGACGTCGGGATCCTTTGACCGGGCAAGCACATACGACAAGGGTCCGAAATATGCAAGCTCGAGTCGACCGCGGCGCATAGCCTCGATCATCGACGAATAATCCGTGGTGACCACCAGCTCGATCTGTTTGCCAAGTGTGGACTGCAGGTAGTTTTTCAGTGGCTGGTTGTTCTGGATGACCGTGGTCGCATTCTCGTCCGGCAGCAAGGCAACTCGCAGCAGTGCGGGATTGGACGCCGTCTGGGGGCGCGGGCTTGAACAAGCCCCGACAACGAACGCCAACAGCGCGGCTGTCAGGATGCGGGCGGCTCTCATCGGGATTCCTTCACGTCGGGACCGGCTGGGGGTCGTCGGTTTGGCGGCGATAGATCCGGGCGATCTGCTGCGCATCGATGCTGCTGGGTGATTCGTCGACGACCAGCCGGCCGGCGGACAACCCGACGATGCGGTCGGCGAAGCGCCGGGCCAGCTCGACCTGATGCAGGCTGACCACGGCAGTGATGCCGTCTTGGCGGCATATCTCGCGCAGCAGGTTCATGACGCTGGTCGCGGTTCTCGGGTCGAGGCTGGCCACCGGTTCGTCGGCGAGGACGATGGCGGGCTGCTGGGTAAGTGCCCGGGCGATCCCGACCCGCTGCTGTTCGCCGCCGCTGAGCCGGTCGGCGCGCACCGAGGCCTTCGCCAACAACCCGACCCGGTCGAGCGCCGCCAGTGCGCGGTAGGTGTCGTCGCGGTTGGTCGGCCAAAGCAGATGCAATGCACTGGTCCACGCCACCGACCCGAGCAGCGCATTGCGCAGCGCGCTGTGACGACCGATCAATTGGTGTTGCTGGAAGATCATGCCGGTGCGCCGACGGTGCGCGCGAATCCTGGCGCTGCTGGTCAGCGGGCCCACACCGGCCACCTCGACGACTCCGCTGGTCGGCGTTACCAGGTGGTTCATGCATCGCAACAGGGTCGATTTGCCCGCGCCCGAAGGGCCCAGCAGCACGGTGAAACTGCCCGCCTGGAACCGGATGGTCAACGGGTGCAACGCGGTCGTGGCTCCGTAACGAACCCCCACGTCATGTAGCTGGATCACAGTCCCCCAAGGTGTGCCGGACCACCAGAAAAATAGGGGTCGTTGATGAACCGGCGGCAATCACTCGCCCAGCAACAACGAAACGTTGCGGTCGCCGGGGTGAACGGGCGCCGGCAGCCACGCGGACATGCCACGTACGCTCCGGCGGTGCATGTCGTCACGGCGGCCACGGCTCTGGGAACTACGGGAACCGACCGGCGGGAAATTCCGGTTGGGTCTGGGCACCCTGGTGCGCGCGCTTCAGGCCGTCGCGGCCTGGCTGCGCGCCAGCGCTACCGTGGCCGCGGCCATTACAGTCACGGCCACGCCCAATGCGATCAGCCCGACGCTGTCGGTGTCGAGCGTCTCGCCCAGCACCGTGACGCCGAGCACCGACCCGACGATGGGCTCGGCGACGGTCACCGCGGGTAGCGACGCGGTCAGCGGTCCGGCCCGAAACGCCGACTGCTCCCAGGCCGTGGCGGCGACCGCCAGTACCGCCCACACGTATCCCTCGGGGGTGTGCAGCAACGCGGGGATGCCGTGGTCGAGCTGGTCGACGACGCCTTTCATCAGCACCGAGAACAGCCCCCACAGGGAACCGGACAGCACCCCCAGCATCAGTGCCGCGACTGCACCGGGGAACATGCGCGCAGCGATCATGCAGAGGACCAATGCCGGGCCCATGATCGCCGCCACGATGCTCCACGTCTGAGGCGTCCCGCGCGGCGTACCGGACTGCGGGTTGCCGACGGTCACCACCACCGTCGCCGCGGCGGCGAGCAATACGGCCCAAACTGCTTGCGAAACGGTGATTCTGCGGTGTTTGGCACCGGCGCTGATGACGAATGCGAACAGCAGCGACGTCACCAGCAGTGCCTGCACGAGTACCACGGAGCCAAAGCCGAGCGCCGCCGCCTGCAACCCGAACCCGGCACCGGCCACCAGACTGCCCGCCCACCAGCGGGGGTCGCGCAGCAGCCGGCGGAATAGGGCGAGCGTGCCGACCGGCTTCTGGGTGACATCCTGGGCGGACCGCTGTTGGATCACGTCCCCGATACCCATCATCAGGGCTGCCGCTACCGCGAGCAGCGCGGCGATGTCCGTTCTGCCCACCAAAACCTCCCGCGCTCGGGCCCCAGATTCGTTGTGATCTAACGGCTAGACACCTAACACGTCGACACTGCAGCGAGCCGCTGCGCAGGACGATTATCGGCAAGTCCGTCGCCGGCTACGTCATCGAGCGACCCAGCCCAGTGGGTGCCGCCGACGCAGGTAAAGACACCGGCGCGCCGGCGGTCGGCATCACCCGCGAGGGCGGCCGGTCACATCAGCGTGCCGCCGCCGCCATGGACGCGGACAAGTTCCTCGACGAGATCGCTGTCGACGAACTCACTGCCCGCCGGGTGCCGCCCCCCTGGTCGAGGGATTCTCGATCACGGCCGGCAACTCGGCGGCGGTCGCACGTGCCGCATAGACGAGCAGAAAGTGGACTTGTCCAGGAGCGGCTGCAGCCCCGGCCACCCCATGGCAGGCGGCGCGGTCGTCGTCGACCAAGGTTCCCTAGTTGCAGAACGTGTAACCGATGAATTCGGTATCTGAGGCGTTGGCGCCCGCATAGTTGACGTAGTGCACGGCCGGCGCCCCGTGGTACTGGCTGTTGGTTCGCTGCACGGGCGGCGGGGGAGCGCCCTGGGGAAAGGCCAGGATTATGTCTGCGAATATCTTCAGCCCAACCTGGCAGATGGCGTCGGGTCTTGGCGGCTGCGGGTTCCAGGCGTGTACGACGACCGGTTCCTTGAGTTGGTAACCAGCCGCGCAGTTGGGGTCGCAGACCTTGAAAACGGCGGTGCCGGTGCCGTCGGCGCCCTGGGGCCCCCAGGAGTTCCACGACATGTCCTGCAGCGCAACGGCAACGCTGACGCAGCCGACGAGGTTGAGCCGCTTCGGACGCTCGATGGGGGGGACCGAAAGGTTGTAGCAGCCCGGGATGGCGAAGGTGGTGGGTGCCGGTGGCGCGGCGGACTGCTGCGCTGCGTCGTGCTGACCGCGGATGAGTTTGACACCGACCAAGACGCTTACCCCGGCCAGCAAAATAACCAGCACGGTAGCGAACACAGTCAGGCGCCCCCGGGGTATACGCCGCAACCAGTTCGACGAAGGACTGTTGCCGCTCATTGCCAACAGATTCGCAGCCGCGGACAAAAAAGTCACGCCGGGGTGGTCGGTGCGCCAACGGGGTGGCACGGTAGGTTTTGTCCGGAAGGCCGCCGACGAATGACCACGAACTGGCCGCGCGGTTGACCACCGAGGCGGGGCGGGTGCCGTTCGGCGTGCGCGAGGAGTTCGTCGACGCCGAGGGCGGAAAGCGGCGGCGGACAAGCGATCCCACGACTTCCTGATGGAGGCGCTGGCCGGTGAGCGGCCCGACGATGCGGGCGCTCTTCCAAGAGGGCGCCGACAATCCGGTGCGATTGGCGCTACCAGCGGGTGCGGGTGGTGCGCCGGCACTGCCCCGCCCAGGGCGTCACGTTGGCCGGGTCGATGCGTCTTCTCCCGCCCCGGGCCCGCCGCGCATTGCGGTGTCACGTACCCGGCCGCACCGGCTGAGGAGGTGCTACCGCACCGCCTGTTGCCAGGACAGCAGGCGCTGGGCCAGCTCCGGTCCGCGGTCCTCCGGGATGAAGTGGCTGGCATGGATGCGGGCGTGCGGCTGCCCCGCCGCGCCGGGGATGTGCTTGATCAGCGGACGGTCCGCCCGCCCGAGGATCGGATCCCGCGATCCGAAGATGGCCAGGAAGGGCTTGTCCCAGCGGCTCAGGGAGTCCCAGGCTGCCTTGTTGGCCGGCACCGCCGGATCGTCGGGCGAGGTCGGCACCAACTGCGGGAACGCGCGGGCCCCGGCTTGATACGTCTTGTTGGGAAAAGGCGCGTCGTAACCTGCCCGCACCTTGGGCGGCACCCGGCGGACGGTGCCGGCGGCCACCAGGTAACCGGCGGGCAGCACGGGCGAGTAGCGCGCGAAGGCCCGCCAAATATGGAAGGCGGGCGAGACGGACGCCTGGGCCGTGGGAAGAAGGCCGTTCGCCACCACCAGTCGCGCTATCCGGTGGCCATGTTCGGCGGCGATGCGTAGGCCGATCAGCGATCCCCAGGCCTGCATGAACAGCGTGACGTCTTTGAGGTTCAGGCGCTCGAACCACGAGGTCACCCACTCGACGTGCCGCAGGTATGTGTAGTCCTCGACCAGGCTCGGCTTGTCGGAGCGGCCGAAGCCGATTAGGTCGGGGGCGAGCACGCGATTCCCCGCGTCGGCCAGCGGGGGAATCATCGTGCGATAGAGATAGCTCCAAGTAGGCTCGCCGTGCAGCAGCACGATCGGCGGGCCGTCGGCCGGTCCCTCGTCGAGGAAGTGCATCCGCAGCGACGGCGCGTCACTTGCCGTCACGTCGACATAGTTGGCCACGAACGGGTAATCGTCCAAATTTTCGAATCGGGAGTCGGGGGTTCGCAGCACATCCATATTCACTTCCTTCGGTGGACGGACGCCTCTGCAAGCCTCTCTCCGCGACGCGATTTCGTCCAGTAGTAGGGAATTCACCGCGGCAGGGAGTCCGGTTGCGCCGCATCGGCCAACAACGGGTCGGTTCCCGCGTTACGGGGAACGTACCCTGCCTCGGGATCGCGGTGCGCGGGGACACCGCGGGCCGCGACCCGCTGGACCGCGTGCGCAGCCGGCCGCCCGATCAGGTGCTGAGCGCATGCGAGGAATACCTCGCCGCGCGCAGGTGGTCGAACCGCGCAGGTGATCGAACAATGCAGACGGTTCGCTGCGAGGGTTCATGTACCCGGCGCATTGCTGCTGGCTGACCAGCCGCTTATCGTGCCTCGAGCAGCACGCGGCCCATGCCGTGGTGACCGGTTTGAGCGGACACCTGTCCACGGATCGCCCGGAAATGCACGGATCAGCCGAAGCCCGTGCCGAACGTCGGGAAGCCGTGCACGACCACCAGCGCGCACTTCTGCCGGTTCCATGATGATCCCGTTGGCAACCCGACGGGAACCGGTTGCTTGCGAACGCCGACGATGCCCAAGATCGCCCTCCTTCCGAGGAAGCCGCCTGAATCGTCCTACGCCGAGGACTCACGGGCAGGTCACATGGATGCCGAACGTCAGCTGGCGCGTACCGCTGTGACCCGGCGTCGTCCCCTGGCCCGTGCCGGTCACCGTGTAGCTCTTGCCTTCCTTGCTCGCCTGCACCTGATTCGCCGACTGCGGTGCCTGGTACGGGATTTGGTACTCGTCGTTGCCAACCGTCAGGGAGATGGCGAAGCTGTCGACGCTCGGGGGCTTTTCGTCCGACAGCGCCAGCGTCACCGAGGACGAGTCGTCGCGCGCGGTGATGCGGGTGGTCAGGTCACCCGACTCCGGGGGCGTCGCGTCGGGCTGCGCGGCCGAACTGGCGCAGTCGACTCCGGAGACGATGGTGTGCCTGTCGCCCTCGACCATGACGGTGGTGCTCGTCGAAGCCGGGCTCAGACGGGGCGCAGCAGCCGGCTGGCCGCTGTTGCCGGAACAGGCCGGCAGGCCACACGCGACCACGCCCAGCCAGATTGCCGCAGCTGCGAGCCGCCGCCACGCCCTAGACATGTCCCTTCCTTTGCTAGCCCGTTGCTAGGTCTCAGCAGCGACTATAGGACGCGTTCGTTGCCGAGAGATCTCGTCTCTTTGGCGACGAGTCGAACGGGGGCCGGCGCGGGTCACAGTTCACGCGCTGCGCGGCGAAGTCTCCTTGCGCATCTGCGCTGTGCTGCACCCAGCCGCGGCGCAGTCCGGCATCGAGGCCCCGCACCCCTTTTTCGTCGGTCACCTCGGCGGGCATGGGGAACGGCGGCGGGGCGTCGGGGTGACGACACGCCGTAGCGGACCCGGGATACAGCGCCGCCGCGCGGCCCCACCGGCGCCAAGGCCGCGACCGTGACGGCCGCGGTGTGCCCGAGACGCAGGAGACGCCGACATCGCGGGGACGAGTACGTCTCGCGACAACTCGACACCACAAGCTGCGGATCTACTACAGGATCCCTATGCGGTTTGTTGGGAAACCCCGCGCGCCTCGGCCGGCGACGCGCCTCCCAACGACACCAGCATGCCAGCGGCGGCGCGTTGCCACGTGAAATTCTCCGCGCGGCGCCGCGCACACCTGCGTCGGTGGTGTTCGGGTCGGCTGACGATTGCCCTGACCGCCCGTGCGATGGCGGCGGGATCGTTGTCGGCCAGAGCGCCGCTGTCGGGCGTGACGATCTCGGCCAGCGCCGAGGTGCGCGACACGACCGCCGGTGTGCCGCACGCCAGCGATTCCAGTGCGGCCAGGCCGAACGTCTCGTGTGGGCCCGGCGCCAGCGCGACATCGGCGGAGGCCAGCAGTGCGGCGACGGTGCCGCGATCGCAGATGAAGCCGGTGAAGTCGATCGGCAGCCGCGCCGCCTGTCGCTGCAGCCTGGCTCGCAGCGGCCCCTCGCCCACCACGACCAGCCGGGCGTCGACCCCCGCGTCGCACAGCGCCGCGACCGCATCGATGCTGCGATCGGCGCGCTTCTCCACCGACAGCCGGCCGCAGTGGATCAGCAGGATCTGGTGCGGGGCGGCCCACCGCCGCCGCAGCAGCGCGGAGTGCCGGCACGGGTGAAAGGTGTGCAGGTCCACGCCCAGCGGGACGGTGACGGTGTTGGTCGCCCCGATGCGGTCGAATTCTTCGCGCGCGAATCCGGTGGTGCACACCACGGTGTCGTAGTCGGCGGCGGTGCGCCGGTTGGCCAGATCGGCGAACCGGCGCGCCGGGCGAGGTGGAAGGACCTGCCCCACAAGGCGATCCAGGCGCTCATGAGAGATCATCACGGTGCGGGCGCCGTGTTCGCGGCCCCAGCGGCCCAGTGACCTCAGGGTGAGCCGGTCGGAAACCTCCAAGGCGTCCGGCTGAAGCGCCGCCAGCAGGGCCTTGACCGCACCCGGCAACACCGCGCGGTAACCGCCCGTCATCGGAATCAGCATGGCGGGCAGAGTGATGCGCACCACGCCGGTCGGCAGTAGGGTGCGCGCGGCGTGGGCGCCGGGGACGATCAGGAACACCTGGTGCCCGCCGGCGCAGTACTCGGCGCCCAGCCGGTCCACCGCGGTGCGAAGACCGCCGGAGCGAGGGCCGTAGAAGTTGGCGACCTGGACAACACGCATACCGTGAGGACACGCGGCGCTCGTGTGCAGTCAACGAGAGGGAATCGACGCGTGCCTGAACACTGTGTGAATTCGGATGTTCCCAGTGCAATTCGTCACTCCGGTGCACCGCCTTCTGCCTTGTTGATCCGCTCGTTGAGATCGGCGCCGGCCAGATGCGCGTCGAGGAACGCGCCGGAAGTGGGCAGACTCAGGTGCAGCTGCGAAGCCCCGCCGACCGCGATCTGCCCGTGTTCGAGGCTGAAGTCGAGGACGTGGCCGCCACCGGTGCGGTCGGTGTTGAGGAAGTGCAGATGGTATCCGGCGACGGAGATGCCTTGCTCGAAGTCGGGGGTGCGGAAGCCGACCACCGTGCCGGTCACATCGTGGAACAGCGTTTCGGCTTGCCCCTCGGTGGCTTGCGTCAGCGGCGGGTAGGGCGGCGTCTGCGCCATTACCGTGCGGGTGTGCAGTTCGGCGAAGCGCCCGGTGATCTTGATCGCGTAAATCAGGTTGGGACTGTCGATTCGGCGGTCGATGGCCTCGATCATCGCCGCCCGGCCGGTGCGGGTGGTGATGTCGATCCCAAAGTCGCTGTGAAACCGGGTGATCGCCGCGAACGGGCTGCGATCGGTCGGGGCCGCAAGCCTGGCCGTGCCGTCGGCGCACAGCCGGTAGCAGGTGCCGTCCAGGATCACCATCTCGCCGTCGAGGTGGTTGAAGGTGCCCAGGCCGAAGTCGCCGTGGCGCAGCAGCTCGGCGACGGTGACGTCGCCGTCGTAAACACCTTCCAGCAGCGCGCCGATCGTCGAAAACTGGAATACTTCGGCGTCGTGGCCGCCCTGATGGCCGCCCTGATGGGCGACAAGTGTGGCGGCCCAATGACGGAATCGTTCGTAGGCGGTTGAATGCTCGTCCATGGCGGTCACTCGAAGGGGTCATCGTGCAGGGCGGCGGCCAGGTCGGTGTTGCGGCTGTAGTCCACGGGGACGTCGATCAGGGACGGGCCCGGCTCGGCCAGCGCCCGGCGCACGGAGTCGGCGAACTCATCCAGGGTCTGCACCCGGTAGCCGTGGGCGCCGAAAGCCTTTGCGAATGAGACGATGTCATAGTCGCCGAGTTGCACGCCGGATCGTCGCCCGTATTTGAGGGCTTCCTGAAAGCCCACCATGTCGTAGGCGTTGTCGCGCAGGACGATGTGGGCAAAGGTCAGGCCCAGCCGGGCGGCGGTCTCAAGTTCCTGGGCGGAGAACAGGAATCCGCCGTCGCCGGAGACCGACACGACCGGGGTGCCGGGCCGCACCAGGCAGGCGGCCATCGCCCACGGCAGCGCAACGCCGAGGGTTTGCTGTCCGTTGGAAAACAGCAGCCGCCGCGGCTCGTAGACGCGGAAGTGGCGGGCCATGTAGATGTAGACAGAGCCGATGTCGCAGGCGATGGTGGCGTCGTCGCCGAGTTCCTCGCGCAGCCGCAGCACGACAGCGGCCGGATCGAGCCCGGGACCGTTCGGGATGTGGTCGCGAGCGGCAGCGTCGATGTCCGCCAACGCGTTTCGCTGCCGGGCGATCTCGTCTTGGTAGTCGCCGGTCAGGGCCAGGCCGGTCAGCTTGTCCGTCAGGGCGGTGAGCGTGGCAGCGATGTTGCCCAGCAGCTCCAGGCTTGGCTGGTAGTGGTTGTCGATGTCGGCGGGCACGGAGTCGATATGCACGAGGGTGCGCCCGGCGTCACCGTTCCACAGTTCCGGGTCGTACTCGACGGCGTCGTATCCGATGGTGACCAAGACGTCGGCCCGGTCCAGGACGACATCGCCGGGCTGGTTACGGAACAGGCCCACCCGGCCCAGGAAGTGGTCCTCCAGCATGCGCGAGATCACCCCGGCCGCCTGAAAGGTCTCCACGACGGGCAGCCCGGTGGCGGCCACCAGCGTGCGCAGCGCCTGGCAGCTGTCCGGGTCGGCGCCGCGGACGCCGACCAGCAGCGCGGGGCGTTGGGCGGCTCGAATCAGCTCGGTCGCCCTGGCGATCGCGGGTGTCGGGGCCGCGGACATCGGCGGGATAGGCAGCCGGGCCGTGATGCCCGCCGCGGTGCGGGCGGCCAGCACGTCGGCGGGCAGTATGATCGCGGCCGCCCCGCGCGGCTCGCCGACCGCGGCGCGAAACGCGCCGATGACGGCCTCGGCGGCGTTGTCGGGGTCGTTGATCTCGCCGGTGAACTTGGTGACGGTCTTGAGCAGGGCGGCGGCGTCCATCGACTGGTGGGTCCGTTTGTGCCGGTCCACGCGGCGCACCGCGCCGCACAGCGCGACCACCGGGTCCTGTTCCGTGTTGGCGGTGAGCAGGCCGGTGGCCAGGTTGGCCGTGCCGGGCCCCGACGTCACCAGCACGACACCGGGGACACCGGTGAGTCGGCCGACCGCCCCGGCCATAAACGCCGCGTTCTGTTCGTGGCGGCATACCACCAGCTGCGGGCCGGCGTCGATCAGGGCGTCGAACACGGCGTCGATCTTCGCGCCGGGGACACCGAAGATGTATTGGACGCCCTGCGCCGACAGCAGCTCGACGATCTTCTGCGCGGCGCGCGCGGGCGCACCGGAATCCGGGGAAGCCATACAACCCAGTCTGGTCGCTGGGGCCGCGGTGCGCCTGGTCGGTGTGCGAACCGGTTGAGCGGCGTGCCCCAAGCTCAATCTCGGCGGCCTCAAGCTCGGCGGCGTGGTCGTCGGCGGTGTCCGAGGCTTGCGCGACCGGGGCGGACCGTAGGGCCGGCCCCGATCAGTCGTGGGCGGCTCGAACAGTTGGACCTCCTCGAGGTCCATCTCTTCCTGCAGCTCGCGCAGCACGATGTCGTCGATGAGGTTCTGGTTGCGCAGCGCGGTGATCTCGCGGCGCTTGTACCGCAGCACGCCGAGCCGCACCCGCCGGACTCGGTCGTTGCGTTCGGTCAGGCCGTTGGGCCCCGAACCGTCGGTGGCCTTGACGAGCGCGGCACGTTCTTCGTATTCGGTGCGGATGCGGCGCAGCAACTCGTCGTCCACACCGACCTCGACGGCCACCAACGGCAGGGCGGCCAGGGCGGCCTGAGCGCCGCGGCTCCGGGCCAGCTGCAACTCCTCGGCGTGCGCGAGGTCTTCGGGCATCCGGGCCCACCGGACCACGGCGGGCAGCGTGCTGCCCTGGAGGAGGACGGTGACCAGGATGACCACGGTCACCACGAAGACCAGCAGGCTGCGATCGGGGAACGGAGCGCCGCTGAGCGTGGTCATCGGGACGGCCAGCGCGGCGGCAAGCGACACCGCGCCGCGGAACCCCGCCCACGAGGTGACGAAGCGCATCCGCCAGTCGACGCGGCGGGCGCGCTGCGCCTCGCGGCGGTCGATGACACGGATCAGCAGGACCGTGAGCTCTCCCCAGAAGATGCGGGACCCGACGATGACGCCGGTGACGGCCAGCGCGATGTAGGCGGCGTGCCGAAGCCCGCCGTGGACGCCGGTGATGCCGCGCAGCGCACCGGGAATCTGCACGCCGACGAACACCCACAGCGAGCCGTTGAGCAGAAAGGTGGTGATGTCCCAGAAGGCATAGGACTGTAGCCGGGACCGGGCGCGGATCACCACGGGGCCGAAATAGCTCAGCATCAGGGCGGCGACCAGGACCGCGACCACCCCGCTGCAATGCATGCTCTGGGCCAGCAGGAATGCGGCGAAGGGCGTCAGCAGGCTCAGGGCCGCTTCCTCAAGCGGGGCGTCGATGCCGCGGCGCAGCAGGGTCACCAGCCCGCCCACCAACAGGCCCGAGGCGATGCCGCCGAGGTAGGAGCCGGCGAAGCGGAGCACCAGGTCGAGCGGGCCGACCGCGGCGCCGCCGATCGCGACGTGTACGGTCACCGCGAAC
>JAQTVU010000349.1 GCA_028706695.1 Mycobacterium sp. | reverse complement strand
CAACGAACCCAATGCGTTCGTGGTGGAGGGGGCGCCGCGGTCGTATTCGGCGGAGGTGCGGGCGCGGCTCGAGGTCGAAGCCAAGGAGATCATCGGCCGTTACCCCGACAAGCGCTCGGCGCTGTTGCCGCTGCTGCATCTGGTGCAGGCGCAAGACTCCTACCTGACGCCCGCGGGCCTGGAATTCTGCGGCGCGCAGCTGGGACTGACGGGGGCCGAGGTGTCGGCGGTGGCCAGCTTCTACACGATGTATCGCCGCGGTCCCACGGGGGACTACCTCGTCGGCGTCTGCACGAACACGCTGTGCGCCGTCATGGGCGGTGACGCCATCTTCGAGGCGCTGGTGAACCATCTCGGCGTCCGCAACGACGAGACCACCCCCGACGGCAAGGTCACGTTGCAGCACATCGAATGCAACGCCGCTTGCGACTTCGCGCCGGTGGTGATGGTCAACTGGGAGTTCTTCGACAACCAGACGCCCGAGTCGGCGCGCGAGCTCGTCGACTCACTGCGCTCCGGCAAACCCGCGACGCCCACCCGCGGCGCGCCGCTGTGCGCCTTCCGCGAGACGTCGCGCATCCTGGCCGGCCTGCGCGACGAGCGTCCCGACCAGGGACAGGGCGGCGTCGGTGCGGCAACCCTGGCTGGGCTGAAGACGGCGCGGGAGCTGGGCATGCAGGCACCGCCGGCACCGGAAGGCCAGTGATGACGAGCACTTCCGTCCCGCAGGCCACGCCGCTGACGCCGGTGCTCAGCCGCTTCTGGGACGACCCCGAACCCTGGACGCTGGAAACCTATCTGCGCAATGACGGCTACCGGGCCATGAAGAAGGCCCTGGCCATGGAGCCCGACGCGGTGATCGGCGCCGTCAAGGACTCCGGGCTGCGCGGCCGCGGCGGCGCGGGTTTCTCGACCGGGATGAAATGGTCGTTCATCCCGCAGGGTGACACCGGTGCGGCCGCCAAGCCGCACTATCTGGTGGTCAACGCCGACGAGTCCGAACCCGGCACCTGCAAAGACATCCCGCTCATGCTGACGACCCCGCACCTGCTGATCGAGGGCGTCATCATCGCCGCGTACGCGATCCGGGCCAACCACGCGTTCATCTACGTGCGCGGCGAGGTGCTGCCGGTGCTGCGTCGCCTGCAGAACGCGGTGGCCGATGCCTACGCCGCCGGGTATCTGGGCCGTGACATCAACGGTTGTGGGTTCGACCTGGAGCTGGTGGTGCACGCCGGCGCGGGTGCATACATCTGCGGCGAGGAGACCGCGCTGCTGGATTCGCTCGAGGGCCGGCGCGGCCAGCCGCGGCTGCGTCCGCCGTTTCCCGCGGTTGCCGGGCTCTACGGCTGCCCCACGGTGATCAACAACGTGGAGACGATCGCCAGCGTGCCGCCGATCATTCTCAACGGCGTGGAGTGGTTCCGCTCCATGGGCAGCGAGAAATCACCCGGCTTCACGCTGTATTCACTGTCCGGGCACGTCACCCGTCCCGGCCAGTACGAGGCCCCGCTGGGCATCACGCTGCGCGAGTTGCTGGGCTACGCCGGCGGGGTGCGGGCCGGGCACCGGCTCAAGTTCTGGACGCCCGGCGGATCGTCCACCCCGCTGTTGACCGAGGAGCACCTCGACGTGCCGCTGGATTATGAGGGGGTGGGCGGGGCCGGTTCGATGCTGGGCACCAAGGCGCTGGAGATCTTCGACGAAACCACCTGCGTGGTGCGTGCGGTGCAGCGTTGGACCTACTTCTACAAGCACGAGTCGTGCGGCAAGTGCACGCCGTGCCGGGAGGGCACCTTCTGGCTGGACCAGATCTACGAGCGGCTCGAAACCGGCTCGAAGACCAACCCGGCCACCCCGGAGGACATTGACAAGCTGCTCGACATCGCCAACGCCATCTTGGGAAAGGCGTTCTGCGCCTTGGGCGATGGTGCCGCCAGCCCGGTGATGTCGTCGATCAGGTATTTCCGCGACGAATACATCGCTCACGTCGAAGCGGGCGGATGTCCCTTCGACCCCCGCGACTCCATGCTGACGCCGAACGGGAAGGCTTGACGCGCTCATGACTTCAGTCTCTGGTGCGGCCAAACCTGACACCGGTGCGAAGGTGCGTGCGCCGGAGATGGTGACGCTGACCATCGACGGTAGCCAGATCGGCGTGCCCAAGGGAACCTTGGTGATCCGCGCGGCCGAGTTGATGGGCATCCAGATCCCGCGGTTCTGCGACCACCCGCTGCTGGATCCGGTCGGCGCGTGCCGCCAGTGCCTGGTCGAGGTCGAGGGACAACGCAAACCGATGGCGTCGTGCACCACCGTGGCGACCGACGACATGGTGGTGCACACCCAGCTCACCTCCGAGGCCGCCGACCAGGCTCAGCACGGGATCATGGAGTTTCTGCTGATCAACCATCCGCTGGATTGCCCGATGTGCGACAAGGGCGGCGAATGTCCGCTGCAGAACCAGGCAATGTCCAACGGGCGCGCCGATTCGCGCTTCACCGACGTCAAGCGCACGTTCGCCAAGCCGATCAACATCTCCTCGCAGGTGCTGCTGGACCGGGAGCGCTGCATCCTGTGCGCGCGCTGCACGCGGTTCTCCGAGCAGATCGCCGGGGACCCCTTCATCGACATGCAGGAGCGCGGCGCGCTGCAGCAGGTCGGCATCTACGCCAACGAGCCGTTCGACTCCTACTTTTCGGGTAACACGGTGCAGATCTGCCCGGTGGGCGCGCTGACCGGCACGGCGTATCGTTTCCGGGCCCGCCCGTTCGACCTGGTGTCGAGCCCGAGCGTGTGCGAGCACTGCGCCTCGGGGTGCGCCCAGCGCACCGACCATCGCCGCGGCACGGTGCTGCGGCGGCTGGCCGGCGACGACCCCGAGGTCAACGAGGAGTGGAACTGCGACAAGGGCCGGTGGGCGTTCAATTACGCGACCCAGCCGGATGTCATCACCACTCCCCTGATCCGAGACGGCGGGGATCCCGACGGCCCGCTGGTGCCCGCCTCATGGTCGCAGGCGATGGCGACCGCGGCCCGGGGGCTGGCGGCGGCCCGCGGCCGCGTGGGCGTGCTGGTCGGCGGCCGGGCAACCGTCGAGGACGCCTACGCATACGCCAAGTTCGCCCGGATCGTTTTGGACAGCAATGACATCGACTTCCGCGCCCGGCCACACTCGGCCGAAGAGGCCGGCTTCCTGGCGGCCCGGGTCGCGGGCCGGCCCCTGACCGTCAGCTATTCCGACCTCGAGTCGGCGCCGGTGGTGCTGCTGGCCGGGTTCGAGCCCGAAGAAGAATCGCCCATCGTGTTCCTGCGGCTGCGCAAGGCGGCCCGCAAGCGCGCAGTGCCGGTGTACGCGATCGCCCCCTTCGCCACCCGCGCCCTGGTGAAGATGTCGGGCCGGCTGATCAAAACCGCGCCCGGCGCCGAGGCGGCCACCCTCGACGGGTTGGCCACCGGCGACGTCGGCGAACTGCTGTCGGCCCCCGGGGCGGTCATCATGGTCGGGGAACGCCTGGCCATGGCGCCCGGCGGATTGTCCGCCGCCGCGCGGCTCGCCGACGCCACCGGCGCCCGGTTGGCGTGGGTGCCGCGCCGTGCCGGGGAACGCGGCGCGCTGGAGGCCGGCGCGCTGCCCGCCCTGTTGCCCGGCGGCCGCCCGGTCGCCGACGACGCGGCCCGCGCGCAGGTCAGCGCGGCGTGGAACGTCGACGCCCTGCCCGCCGCGCCCGGACGCGACGCCGACGGCATCCTGGCCGCCGCCGCCGCGGGAACGCTGGGTGCGCTGCTGGTCGGCGGTGTGGAACCCGACGACTTCGCCGACCCCGCGGCGGTGCTGGCCGCGCTGGACGCCGCGGGCTTCGTGGTGAGCCTTGAGTTGCGGCACAGCGCCGTCACGCGGCGCGCCGACGTGGTGTTCCCGGTCGCGGCGATCGCCGAGAAGTCCGGCACCTTCGTCAACTGGGAGGGCCGCCTTCGCCCCTTCGCCGCCGCGCTGCACGGCACCGTTCGGCGAACCGGTCAGCCGGACCATCGGGTGCTCGCCGCGCTGGCCGACGAGATGGGCGTCT
>JAQTVU010000348.1 GCA_028706695.1 Mycobacterium sp. | reverse complement strand
TATCTGCGGTTCGTGCGGATGCTGCTCGCCGACGGGACCGTCGACGGCGTGCGGGTGCTGTCCCCGCAATCGGCGCGCTTGATGCGCACCGACCGGCTCACCGACGATCAGAAGCGGCACCGCTTCCTGGGCGCGCCGTACTGGGTCGGCCGCGGGTTCGGGCTCAACCTGTCGGTGGTGACCGATCCGGCGAAGGCCGCCCCGCTGTTCGGGCCGGGCGGGCCGGGGACGTTCGGCTGGCCCGGCGCCTACGGGACATGGTGGCAGGCCGACCCGTCCGCGGATCTGATCTTGTTGTATCTGATCCAGAACCTGCCCGACCTGACCGTCGACGCCGCCACGGCCGTCGCGGGCAACAGCTCGCTGGCCAAACTCCGCACGGCCCAACCGCGGTTTGTCAGCCACACCTATCGCGCGCTCGGCCTTTGAGATGGTCGACTACCCGCCCGACCGCATCGCCGGCGCCCGGCTGCGGCTTCGACCGCCCGTCCCGCATGACGCGGGCGCGCTGTTTCAGCGGGTCGCCCGCGACCCCGAGGTCACCAAGTACCTGCTGTGGGCGCCGCACTCCGACGTGGCGGCGACGCGGCGGGTGATCACCGAAAAGATCAACGTCGGCGAGGATGAGCGGACCTGGGTCATCGAGCTGCGGCACAGCGGCGACGTCGTCGGGCTGGCCAGCTGCCGGCGCCCGGTGCCGCACTCGGTGGAGATCGGCTACTGTCTCGCGAGGCGATGGTGGGGCAAGGGGCTGATGTCCGAGGCGCTCGACCTGCTGCTGACCGCGTTGCGGGCCGACCCGCTGGTGTACCGGGTCTGGGCCACCTGCAGCGTCGACAACGAGCGCTCCTCACACCTGCTCGAGCGTGTCGGCTTCGCGCTGGAAGGCCGCCTGACCCGGCACGCCGTGTACCCCACCATGGGTCCCGAACCACAGGACAGCCTCCTGTACGCCAAGATCCTGCGGTGACGCAGGGCGTCAGGCCTCTTCGGCCACCGCCCGCCCGGCGCCGTTGCGGGCCCCGGCGGCCCCGGGCAGCTCGAAGACCGGGAACGCGGACCCTACCGCGGCCGTCGCCGCATTCCGCTGGGCTTCCATCCGCGCGAGCGCCGTCTCGGTGAACACCGACAAGCCAAGTTCGGGGTTGTATCCGTGGATCTCCTTGACATCGAGCTGGGCGAGGAAGTAAACGATCTCCTTGGAGATCACCTGGCCCGGCACCAGCACCGGGAAGCCCGGCGGGTAGGGCACCACGAACGCGGTGGACACCAGCGGCTTGCCCTCGGCCAGGCGCCGTCCGGCCATCCCGATTTGCACGTGTTCGCGATCGGTTTCCTCGTACCCGGCGTAGAAGGCCGACCGCATGTCGCCGAACGAGCCGGCCTCGACGGGGCGGAAGGCGATGTCGAACTCGCTGAAGTCGGGCAGGTGCGGCAGATCCTCGGTAATCTCCTCGACACGTCGCTGCTGCAGCGCGCGATCTTCCTTGCCGGCGCCGCGCTGGCCGCGCTCGAAGTCGCCGGCGACGCGGCGCAGCACGTCGAGCAGGTAATGCACGCTCGACCAGGTGACCCCGATGGTGAAGATCAGCAGCACGCTGTTGATCGAGGTCTTGTTGATCTGGAGGCCGAACCGGTCCATCAAGATCTTCTCGCGGAAGTCGTAGCCGTTCATCCCGGTCTTGCCGACGAACAGGGTGACCCGCGTGGGGTCGAGCACAAACTGATCCGACCGCCACGCCTCGTTCCACTCCGCCAGCGCGCCCTGCCGCACCTGCCGGTACGAGCTGACCAGCGAGGACCGAAACTCGTCGGGCACCAGATCGGACTCGTCGAGAATGCGAAACCACTTACTGATCAGCGGGTCCTTGCGGACCCGGTGGCGGAACACCAGCGCCATGTTGTAGACGTGCCGGACCAGCTCGAACCCCTCGATGTCGACCTGGCGGCGGGCCAGATCCAGCGACGCGAGAAGCTGCTGGTTCGGCGACGTCGAGGTGTGGGTCAAAAATGCCTCGGTGAAGGCATCCCGGGCGCGCGCTTGGAAGTCCTGGTCGCGGACGTGGATCATCGACGCCTGCCGCAGCGCCGACAACGACTTGTGGGTGGAGTGCGTCGCGTACACGCGGACGCGGGCGCGGGTGGGATCGGGAAGCAGCCGTCGCGTCAGCCACTCCGACCGGTCCACCCCCTCCATCGAGGCGCTCCACTCCCGGTAGTCCGCGGCGTACTCCGGTGACGCCAGCATCTGCTCGAGACGGTCGGCGGACACCATCGCGGTCCGCTGACGCGCCCACGGCACCGCGGTGGCGAAGGCATACCACGCCTCGTCCCACAGAAAGCAGATGTCCGGCTTGATCGCCAGCACCTCTTCCATCACGCGGCGCGGGTTGTAGACCACACCGTCGAAGGTGCAGTTGGTGAGCAGCAGCATGCGCACGCGGTGCAGCTGCCCGGCGGCCTCGAGGCCCAGCAGCGTCTTCTTGATGGTGTGCAGCGACACGGCCCCGTAGATCGCGTACTGCGTCAGCGGATACGCGTCCAGGTACAACGGGTAGGCCCCGGCCAGCACCAGCCCGTAGTGGTGCGACTTGTGGCAGTTGCGGTCGATGAGCACGATGTCGCCCGGGCGGGTCAGTGCCTGCACGACGATCTTGTTGGCCGTCGAGGTGCCGTTGGTGACGAAGTAGGTCTGATTGGCGTTCCAGGTCACCGCGGCCTTGTCCATCGCCTTCTTGATGTTGCCGTGCGGATCCAGCAGCGAGTCCAGGCCCCCCGACGTGCTCGACGTCTCGGCCATGAAGATGTTGCGGCCGTAGAACTCGCCCATGTCCTGCAGCGACTTGGAGTTGAAGATGCTGGCGCCCCGCGCGACGGGCAGGGCGTGGAACTGGCCGACCGGCGCGGACGCGTAGGCGCGCAGGGCGTCGAAGAACGGCGTGGCGAACCGGTTGCGCAGGCCGGCGAGCACGGTGCTGTGCAGGTCGGTGACGTCGTTGAGCCGGTAGAACGTGCGGTCGTAGAGGTCGGGCTCGTCCTCGGTCTCCGCGGCGATCGACTCGTCGGTGAGCAGATACAGGTCGATGGTGGGCCGCAGCTCGCGGATCGACTCGGCGCACTCTACCCAGTCGTGGGTTTCGCCGGCCGGCGTCTCATCGCCGTCGGTGCCCAGCAGGGTTCGCATCAGCGGTACCCGATCGCGGGACCGCAGCGGCACGTCGTCGCGGATGATCGCGGCCTGAATCTCGCCGTTGAGCGCGACCGCGGTGATGGCGTCCTCGATGCTGCCCACCACCAGCAGCTCGAACTGCACGTCGTCGGCCGGGCCGCGCAGCGCCCGCAGGCATTCGGCCAGGTTGTCCGGAGCGGTCACCGGAGCGTCGTCGGCCAGCAGCACCGTGTAGAACTGCTGGTGTTTGGCCTGGGCGACCAGCTCCTGCTCGGCCAGCGACGACGAGGTGTCGAAAAGCCCGGCCCGGTCGCCGTACTCGGACAGCAGCCGCACCGCCAGGGACACCTCCTCGGCGAGCCGCACCGTCGAGAGGCTCTCCAGATGGGCGCGGAACGTCGCCAGGTTCCCCGCCCCGGGATACAGCCAGTACCGCTCGTAGGCGGCGAGCCGATCCATCAGCCGGCGCACCCGGGCCAGATCGTGGTCGATGTCCAGCTTGCCCAGGTCGACCTCGGCCAGGTGACGGCAGGCGTCGTCGAGCAGATTCCACGTGTCCAGGCGGGTGTAGGACGGGTTGGCCACCGCCGCCAGCGCGGAGACGCGGAGTCGCCGCGGCCGGGCACGGTGTCGATTCATCGCGTCACCTGTCCTTCCCAGTCGGGCCCACTCGGTGCTCGCCGCCGGCATGGCGGGTGATGTCGGTGTGCGGCAGCACCGGAAGGCGGCTCATGGCCGGGGTTCGCGGCTCTCCCTCGCCGGCGAGCCCCGCACCGCCCGGGCGGCGGAGCGGATCTGCGGCGACACCACCATCACCTGACCCAGCACCCCGTTGATGAACCCCGGCGACTCGTCGGTGGACAGCTCCTTGGCCAGCCGGACGGCCTCATCGACGGCTACCGGCTCGGGCAC
>JAQTVU010000347.1 GCA_028706695.1 Mycobacterium sp. | reverse complement strand
CTGGACGGATCCGAGCTCCTCACGCTGATCGTCACCGCGGCCGTGTCGTCGTCAATCACCTGGTAGCCGGCCAGCGAGCCGGAGACGTCGCCGCCGCCGAGGCGCTGGTAGCCCACGAAGGCCACGAGGATGCCCGCGGCCACGACCAGCACGGCCAGCGCGACGGCCGCCCGGCGTCGGGATACCCGCGACAGTCGCGGCCGGCCGTAGCGGGCCTCCGGGCGGGGAATGGAAGGCTGGGCCATGGCTGATTCATACCTGCACACTCGGTCACCGGAACCCGGAACTGAAATTATAGGGTCGAAGCGGCCGACCGGCACAGCACGAGGGGGCACGTGAGCGAACTGCGGTTGATGGCGGTGCACGCCCACCCCGACGACGAATCCAGCAAGGGGGCGGCCACGCTTGCCAAGTACGCCGATCACGGTCACCGCGTGCTGGTGGTGACGTTGACCGGCGGCGAGCGCGGCGAGATCCTGAACCCGGCGATGGACCTGCCCGACGTGCGGGGCCACTTGGCCGAGATCCGCCGCGACGAGATGGCCAAGGCCGCCGAGATCCTCGGCGTGGAGCACACCTGGTTGGGGTTCGTCGACTCCGGCCTGCCCAAGGGTGACCCGCCGCCCCCACTGCCCGAGGACTGCTTCGCGCGGGTCCCGCTGGAAGAGTCGATCGAGGCGCTGACGCGGGTGGTCCGCGAGTTCCGGCCGCACGTGATGACGACCTACGACGAGAACGGCGGCTACCCCCATCCCGACCGCATCCGCTGCCATCAGGTCTCGGTCGGCGCCTTCGAGGCGGCCGGGGACTACCGGCGCTTCCCGAAGGCCGGCGAGCCGTGGACGGTATCCAAGCTGTACTACATCCACGGGTTCCTGCGGGCGCGGATGCAGTTGCTGCACGATGAAGCCGTCAGGCACGGGCAGGAGGGGCCGTTCAAGAAGTGGCTCGAGCAATGGGAGACCGGGCAAGACCCGTTCGAGTCCCGGGTGACGACTCGCGTGGAATGCTCGGCGTATTTCGGCCAGCGCGACGATGCGCTGCGGGCGCACGCCACCCAGATCGACCCCAACCACGACTTTTTCGCCGTTCCCATCGCCTTGCAGGAGCGGCTGTGGCCCACCGAGGAATTCGAGCTGGCCCGTTCCCGTGTCCCGGCCCGGCTGCCCGAGGATGACCTGTTCGCCGGAATCGAGACCGACGGGTGAACCACATGCTGCCGGCGGCGAACGCCGCGACGTGGATCGGCTGGGGGGCCGACGGCGCGCCGCGCAACCACGGCCCGGATTTCGGCAAGGCCAGCCCGGTGGGCCTGCTGGTGATCGTGCTGCTGCTGATCGCCTTGTTGTTGCTGCTGCGATCCATGAACCGTCAACTGAAGAAGGTGCCCGACTCGTTCGATCCCGCGCATCCCGAACCCGACCAGGCCGCCGACGAGGGCACCGACACGGTCGGCGAGAATCCCGGGGACGGCCCCACGGAGACCGGCGGACCGGCGCGACCTTCAGGACCCGGTGATGAGCCCGGCTGAGTTCCCGCGGGGCAACATGCTGGGCGGGGCGATCAGCCCGTATCTGCGCCAGCATGCCGACAACCCCGTGCACTGGCGCCAGTGGAACCCGGACGCGCTGGCGGAGGCGGCCGCACGTGATGTGCCGATCCTGCTGTCCGTCGGCTACGCCGCCTGCCATTGGTGCCACGTGATGGCCCACGAGTCCTTCGAGGATGACGAGGTGGCAGCGGCGATGAACGCCGGCTTCGTCTGCGTCAAAGTCGACCGTGAGGAGCGGCCGGACATCGACGCGATCTACATGAAAGCCACCGTCGCGATCACCGGACAGGGCGGCTGGCCGATGACCTGTTTCCTCACCCCCGACGGCCGGCCCTTCTTCTGCGGCACCTATTACCCGAAAAAAGACTTCCTGCAATTACTTTCGGCCGTATCCGAAACCTGGCGGGATCGCCGCGGCGAGGTCGAGGAGGCGTCCGGCCGGATCGTCGCCGAATTGCGCAAGTTGGCTTGGGGACTGGCGGCACCGCCCGGGGACGGTCCCGCGGTGACTGCGGCGCTATGTGATCGGGCCGTCCAGGCGATCCTGGCCGACGAGGACACCGAGCACGGCGGCTTCGGCCGGGCGCCCAAGTTCCCGCCATCGGAGGCGCTCGAGGCGCTGCTGCGGCACCATGAGCGTACGGGCTCCCCGGCGGCGCTACGGGCGGTCGCACGCGCCGGCAACGCGATGGCGCGCGGCGGGATCTATGACCAACTCGCCGGCGGCTTCGCCCGCTACAGCGTCGACAACGCGTGGGTGGTGCCGCATTTCGAGAAGATGCTGTATGACAACGCGCTACTGCTGCGGGTCTACGCGCATTGGGCCCGGCGCACCGGTGACCCGTTGGCGTGCCGGGTCGCCGCCGAGACCGCCCGTTTCCTACTCGTCGAGATGTCCGACGCGGACATGTTCGTCTCTTCGCTGGACGCCGACGCCGACGGCCGCGAGGGGTCCACCTACGTCTGGACGCGCCGACAGCTGAGCGACGTGCTCGGTGACGACGATGGGCGTTGGGCCGCAGAGCTCTTCGCAGTCACGCGGGGCGGCACCTTCGAGGACGGGGCCTCGGTGCTGCAATTGCCCGTCGACCCGCAGGACCCGCAACGATTCGAGCGTGTCCGCACCGCGCTGCGGTCCGCCCGTCTCACCCGGGCCCAGCCCGGGCGCGCCGCCTTGGTGGTCACCTCCTGGAACGGCTTGGCGATCGCCGCGCTGGCCGAGGCCAGCGTGGCGCTGGACGAACCCGAGTTGGCCCGCGCCGCGCAGCGCTGCGCGGCGGCGCTGCTCAGGCTGCACGTGGTCGACGGCCGGCTGCGGCGCGCCAGTCTCGGCGGGGTGGTCGGCGACGGCGCCGCCATCTTGGAAGACCACGCCATGCTGGCCACCGGGCTGCTCGGGCTGTACCAGCTGGCCGCGGAGGGGGAGTGGCTGACGGCCGCCACCGGGATCCTGGACACCGCGCTGCAGCACTTCACCGACCCTCAGCAGCCCGGCCGCTGGTTTGACACCGCCGACGACGCCGAGCAGTTGGTGCTGCGGCCCGCCGACCCGCTGGACGGGGCGACACCGTCGGGCGCGTCGGCGATCACCGAGGCGTTGCTGACCGCGGCGCACCTGGTCGACGGTGTGCGCGCCGAGCGGTATCTGCAGGCCGCCATCGACGCGTTGGACGAGCACTCGGTGCTGCTGGCGCATGCACCGCGCTCGGCCTGCCGTTGGGTGGCGGTCGCGGAATTGGCGGTGCGTGGGCCGCTGCAGATCGCCGTCGCCTGCGATCCCTCGCGGTCGTCGTTGCTGGCCGAGGCGCGCCGGCTCGCACCCGGGGGGTCGATCGTCATCGGCGGCGAGGTGGACTCCTGCCCGCTGCTGATCGGTCGCGACCGGGTGGCCGGTGCCGATGCCGCCTACGTGTGCCGGGGACGGGTGTGCGACCTGCCGGTGACCGACCCGACGGAACTGGCCGCGGCGCTGGAGGCGCCCGGGCGGTAGCGTGCCGCGCGCCGAAATATCCACCCGGCTGTGGCCGGGCGTCGCCGGGCTAAAGAGGTTGACCCGGACCCGTAAATGTTCTAGGGATGACAACGGATACAACGATCTGCGCCAGTCCTCGACCAATCGCTTCCCCGCCCTCAGCAAGACCTACCGGTGCAGCATCAACACCCAATACCGAAACATCTTTATTTAGGCCGGGTGGCCGACATAGAACACGGCCAGCCACATGGCGATGTAGTGCAGGATCGCCGCGACCGCGGTGAAGGCGTGGAAGATCTCGTGGTAGCCGAACGTCCGCGGCCACGGGTTGGGCCAGCGCAGGCCGTAGAACACCCCGCCCACGCTGTAGAGCACGCCGCCGACGGCCAGCAGCACCATTGCCGCCACCCCGGCCCGGTGCAGGATCGTGGGCGCGTACCAGATCGCCACCCAGCCCAGCAGCAGGTACAGCGGCACGCCCAGCCAGCGCGGCGCCGTCGGCCAGCACACCTTGAGCAGGATTCCAGCCGCCGCGCCGCCCCAGACCATCCACAGCACCTGCACCCCGGTGT
>JAQTVU010000346.1 GCA_028706695.1 Mycobacterium sp. | reverse complement strand
TCGACCTCGACACCTCGACCACACTCACCAATGTGGCCGGGGCCGCCTTCTACATCGAGGATGCCGGCACCTACGCTTGGACGTACACCTGCCGCTGCGACATCGACAACACACCGGGCATCAAACTCGCGTTTACGGTGCCAGCCGATGCCACGGTCTCGGGGCAGGGTGTGTTGTTCGACCCAGCGACGATGGTGGCGGACGCGCAGGACGACATCAATGCCGTCCATGCCACGCGCCTCGTGTTGGTGCCAGCGTCAGGCGGCATCGTGCTGCAGGCATCTGGGCAGGTAGTGGCGGGGGGCACGGCGGGCACGGCACAATTGCAGGCCGCGCAGGAGACCTCAGACGCGGCCACGATCCACCTCTACGCCACCGGGGCGCAGTTCATGGTGACGAAGGTCCATGACTGACAACGAGATCGCGATTGGTGGCGAGAACTTCGCGCTGGTAGCGGACAGCCTGCTGCCGAAGGGCAAGCGCGCGCTCCAACGTTCGTACTTCGCGACCAATGCCGGTGGCCCAACGATTCCTGGGCTCGACCGTGTACGGCTGGTGCCGTGGGACATCTGGGGGCCGATTGGAGCCTCACGAGAATCCACCGCAGGTCGCCTTGGCACGGACTTCGCCCGCAACCTCGAGACCCGCTGGCCGGAGCGCCTGATCTCGGCGGCGGCGCTTGTCACCGTGCCGATTGATTTGCCGCAATTCGACTCTGGCAGCGGGCTGTTCGACACCTTTGTGTTCGATGATCCAAATGTGAAGTTCGGTGGCAAGGCCGCGTCTGGTCTCGACCCCGATGGGTCGGCAGCGGTCGTGCGCTTCTTCGATGAGCAGCAGGACTCGATCTTCGCGCACTCGGCCAATATCTCCTCGCAGGTGGACAGCATCGCGGGCGACGTGTGGACGCCTTCGGGGTTCCACGCGCACGGCGACAACGTGCAGGGCGCGGTGTCGTGGTATGGCAAGGGCCGCATCACGCTCGGCAACGGCGACCTCGTACAGACACGCGACGCGGTGCTACCGGGCGGGTCGTTCTATACGCCTGTGCATGACTTCGCGGGCAAGCCGATCCGTGGCGGGGCCGAGGCGGTAGGCTCCGACCGGCTGTGGATGGTGGACGACGACCACGCGGACTCCAACCTCGTCTTCTTCACACTGGATGCCCTCCAGAACTTCAGTGCGCCGTTCCAGGTGGGCGATGCGCATGTGCCGGCCAACGGCATCGGCCCCTACGGCCCCAAGACGTTCTTCGGCACCGCGACCAACAACTACTCATTCACCGACCAGGCCAAGCCTGTCCCGCTCTCGCGCGCCCTGATCGGTCACCACTCCCGACAGAACGGCAGCCAGTGGGCTGACCCCGGTTTCGGCTGGAACTACTGCATCACCAATATCGGGCTGCGGGCGATGTCGGGTTCCGAGGACAACCCGGTGGGTATCGGTGAGCAGATGCGGGAGTTCACGGGCCACAACGGCGTGCCCACCGCCATCTGGTCAGAACGCGGCGAACTGTGGATCGCGTACCTGACCTCGGACGGCGACACCTACATCTATCGCGGCGACTTCGGGCAGCCCAACCAGTTTGGTTCCAGCCGTACCGCCCGTTCAGGGCAACCAGACCTGTTTCCCGCGCACTTCTTCGAGGGTGTCCCCTGCTACGCCATCGGCTCTACGAACACGCCGCCCAACACCGAGGTGATGTACGGCTACACCAGCGGGTCGTTCCTGCGAGAGGTGATCGACCGCAACGGGCGCGACGACCTGTTCCCCGCACGCCGCTACGGACTGACTGGCGGCACATGGTACGGGACGCTCTGCGACCGCGACCCCAACCTCCTGAAGACGCTGCGCTGTGTCCGTATCCGTGTGCGCAATGTGAACCCGTGCGCCTCGTGGTCGGTGTGGGTCTCGTTCAACTACGACGTGCGCAACAATGTCGATGACTCGGATGTGATCTGGCAGCAGGTCGGTCCCGCGCTGACCGAGGATGGCTACTACACGCTGTACCCCATCTCGGGTGACATGCCGCTGGCGGCCAAGCCCATCGACAACATCTGGGGTCGCACCATCAAGGTGAAGCTCGTCCAGAACATCGATGACAACGCGACGGACTTCTCGCCCAACCCCATCTTCTATCCGCCAGAAGTGGACGGGCAGTTGGAACTGGAATACTTCGAGCGGCCCGAGTTCATGGAGCACCTGACCTGTGCGATCCAGGCCACTGGTGAGGGTCGCTCCTCCAACGCCACGTTCGAGATTCTGAAGCGGTTTGAGTCTGACAGCACGCACGGGCCGCTCAAGGCGATCCTGCCTGACCGCCTGCCCAACATCCCGGTCTATGTGAACGTGACATCAGTGACGCACCGCCGCGACATCAACCAGGAAGACGTCGAACTGGTCGAGGTCGAACTGGACGTGTGGGGCGACGTAGACGGGCCGGAGGGCTGATGCCAGCAACCGTACAGGCCAGTTACTACGGCGGTTCCGCGATGGAGCCGGCCGGCGTAAATGCGGAGACGGGCATCGTGTTCTCGCAATCGGACGCGCAGGCCCCGGCCGCTGGCGTCGCGCCCGTCGACAAGCCGACCGTGGCCGGGACCAACTACTCCTACATCATGCTGCTGGCCTTCGAGGTGATCGCCACCGCGGCGACCGACCTCTCGGATCGCATGGTGTTCTGGGAGTCCACCCCCGGTGCTGGCACGCAGGTGTTCTTCGCTGACCAAGCGACCTATCGCCGTCCCGCGAGTGGTAACCAGCCCAACGCGTCTGGGTCAGATGGCCCGGACACCCCAACGCCGCGCGGTGCTGATGTGCCGGGTTCGTACGATGGCATCACCACCACGCCGCAGGGCTGGGATGCCACGGCGGTGTCGACTGGTTCGATGGGCCGCAACGGCGACTTCGTGGAACTGGTGGCTGGCATCGACAGCACGTTCGCCGGCATGAGCGACCAGTACACCGAACCGGACCTCATCCTCGAGTACACCGAGGGTTAGATGAGGACGTGGGTGGCAACGCTCGCGGACGGCTCGACGCTGCGTGAGGATGTCCCGCCGTGGTGCGACTGGCACGCCGCACTGGATGTGCCGTGGCACGCCTCTCGCTGCCTCTCAGGACGCGCTGTGATGGCGCTGGCATGGGTTGGAGAGCCGGAGTCGGTGGTGAGTATCCCTGATGGCGCTGAGGCGGTCATCGAGCGCCGCTGGCGGCACAACCTGCGGACGGGTGAACGCTGGTTGCACAGCGAACGGTTGGGCTGGCGATGAGCACCGTACGCATCGACCCTACTGTCGCGAATGACGCTGTTGGCGGGCGTGTCAATCGCTTCGCTGTCAAAGTCGACAACAACACGCTCTACGTGTTCTTCGCCACCGCCAACGGTGCATCCGCCAACGACTATGCCTATCGCAAGTCGGTGGACGGTGGCGCGACATGGAGCGCAGAGGTGGCCTGCGGTGCGCCGGTCGGACATCTGTCGTCGTACCACGACAACTATTACAACCGCTGGAACAATCCGGCCGCCTCGAACATCGTCCACCTGTTCCGCATCGAGGCCGCTGGCATCAACGCCTTCTACGGCGGCTACTACCGGCAGCTCAACCTTGACACCGACACGCTCTCTGCGGAGACGTTGGTGTTCGCGCTGGGCATCCCTGCGGCTGGCGTGGGTGGTGTCGGTGTCGCGCAATCCGGGCGCATCTATACGTGCGGGGCTGGTCAGGGCACGAACCGCATGTCGTACTCGGACGACAACGGTGTGACCTGGCACGCCCTGAGCGTCAGTTTCTGCGAGACCTTCAACCAGGACGAACTGCACATGTGGCCGGACTACTCGTCGGCCGACCCCAATGACATGCTGTGCATCTACTTCGACTGGAGCGCGTCCGAGGTCTCCGTCAAGCAATACGACGCCTCTGCGAACACCATCACCGAGACGTCGATTGCGACGGGCGTGGGGCCGCCGAACCCGGTGGGGGCCGGCTGGCGCAACACCGCCTCTGCGATGGCTGCGACCGACAACCACATCCGCGTCGCTGCCTACAGCCAGTACAGCAACCCGCAGACGCTGTACACCTGGGATGTCTTCGGCAATT
>JAQTVU010000345.1 GCA_028706695.1 Mycobacterium sp. | reverse complement strand
CTGGAGCGTGGCGTCAGCGCCGGCAAGGTGACCGAGCGGGAGCGGGACCGAGCGCTAAGCATGCTGACCTTCACCACCGACTTGAACGACCTCGCCGACCGGCAGCTGGTGGTCGAGGCGATCATCGAAGACGAAGCCATCAAGGCGCAGCTCTTCGCCGACCTTGACCGGGTCATCACCGAGCCCGGCGCGGTGCTGGCGTCCAACACCTCGAGCATTCCGATCATGAAGATCGCCGCGGCCACCAAGAACCCGCAGCGCGTCCTGGGCCTGCACTTCTTCAACCCGGTGCCGGTGCTGCCGCTGGTCGAGCTGGTCAGCACGCTGGTCACCGACGAGTCCGCCGCCGCACGCACCGAGGAGTTCGCCAGCGCGGTACTGGGCAAACAGGTGGTGCGCTGCTCGGACCGATCCGGCTTCGTGGTGAATGCGCTCTTGGTGCCCTACCTGCTGTCCGCGATCCGGATGGTGGAGGCGGGCTTCGCCACCGTCGAGGACGTCGACAAGGCCATCGTGGCCGGGCTGTCGCATCCGATGGGACCGCTGCGGTTGTACGACCTCGTCGGACTGGACACCCTCAAGCTAATCGCCGACAAAATGTTCGACGAGTTCAAGGAGCCGCAATACGGACCGCCACCGCTGCTGCTGCGCATGGTGGAGGCCGGTCGGTTGGGCAAGAAATCGGGACGGGGATTCTACACTTACCACGGAGTGTGACAGCGAGCGCATCCATCGGATACGATCCTGGCCGTCAATAGGAAAGAGGATGCATCCAGCATGTCGACGCTGAAACCTTATTACGAAGAGTCGCAATCCATCTATGACGTTTCCGATGAGTTCTTCGCGTTGTTTCTAGATCCTACGATGGGTTATACCTGCGCATATTTTGAGCGCGAAAACATGACCCTCGAGGAAGCTCAGAACGCGAAATTCGACCTGGCGCTGGGGAAGCTGAATCTCGAGCCGGGGATGACCCTGCTCGACATCGGATGCGGCTGGGGCGGGGCGCTGAAGCGGGCCGTCGAGAAGTTCGACGTCAACGTTATCGGAATAACACTGAGCCGCAACCAATTTGAGTACAGCAAGAAGAAGCTGGCCGCAATCCCGACGACGCGCAACGTCGGGGTGCGGTTACAGGGCTGGGAAGAGTTCGACGAACCGGTCGACCGGATTGTCACCATCGGTGCCTTCGAGGCGTTCAAGGTGGATCGCTGGCCGGCATTTTTCGACCGTGCCTACGGCATTCTTCCCGACGACGGCCGGATGCTGCTGCACACGATCTTGGGGCACAGCCAGAAACAGATGCATGAGCGTGGCATCACCCTGACGATGAGCGACATCCGATTCACCCGGTTCATTTATACGGAAATTTTTCCGGGCGGGCAGTTGCCGGCGCGGGAAGACATTCTGAAGTTGGCACCGACGGCGGGCTTCTCGATGGAGAAAGTGCAATTGCTCCGGGAGCACTACGAGCGGACTCTCAACATCTGGGCGGCCAATCTGGAGGCGAACAAGGAGAAGGCCATCGCCATCCAGTCCCAAGAGGTCTATGACCGTTATATGCACTATCTGACCGGCTGCGAGGCGTTCTTCCGCAAGGGCATCAGCAATGTGGGGCAATTCACTTTGGTGAAGTGAGCTCTGCGGCTCCGAGATGCTTCGAGGTGACTTTTCTCCCCGGCTACTTCACGGCTACTTCTCCAAGGTGAACTGGTTGACGTCGGTGTAGCCCTGGCGGAACAGCTTGGCGCAGCCGGTCAGGTACTTCATGTAGCGGTCGTAGACCGCCTCGGACTGGATCGCGATGGCCTGCCCCCGGTTGGCCTGCAGCGCCGCCGCCCAGGTTTCCAGCGTCCGCGCGTAGTGCAGCTGCAGGGACTGGATCCGGGTGACCTCGAAGCCGACCTTCTCGGCGTGCTCCTGGACGGTCGGCACGGACGGTAGCCAGCCGCCGGGAAAGATCTCGGCCAGGATGAACTTGGTGAAGTGCACCAGCTCGCGGGTCAAGGTCAGGCCGTTCTTGCGGGCCTCCCGGAAGGTGGGGCGCACGATGGTGTGCAACAACATCACGCCGTCGGGCGGCAGCGCCCGGTAGGTGACATCGAAGAATTGGTGATAGCGCTGATGACCAAAGTGCTCGAAGGCGCCGATCGAGACGATCCGGTCGACCCGTTCGTCGAACTTCTCCCAGCCCTCCAGCAGCACCCTCCGGCTGCGGGAAGTGTCCATCTGGTCAAACGTCTGCCGCACGTGTCCGGCCTGGTTTTCCGACAGCGTCAGGCCCACGACATTGACGTCGTATTTCTCGATGGCCCGCCGCAACGTCTCGCCCCAGCCGCAGCCGATGTCGAGCAGGGTCATCCCGGGCTCGAGGCGCAACTTGGACAGCGAGAGATCAATCTTGGCGAGCTGCGCCTCTTCGAGGGTCATGTCGTCACGCTCGAAGTAGGCGCAGCTGTAGGTCTGGGTGGGGTCGAGGAAAAGCCGGAAGAAATCGTCGGACAGGTCATAATGCGCTTGCACGTTTCCAAAATGCGGCGTGAGCTGCACGGACATAACGAAGAAGGGCCTTTCTGTATCTCGGGGGCTCAGACTCGAATGAACACGAATGAAACGCTGCAGCCTGGGTAGCCCCCGATGCTCCCCTGCATGCTAGCCGTTGGCGTGGGAGAAGTCGCTTCACGACGGCTGCCCAGTGGCTGTCCAGTGGCTGCCCAATGGCCCCGGATGGGCTCCCCGGATGGGCCCCTAGCAACGGCCCAGCAACGGTTCCGCAACGGCTCCCTGATGGCGCCACGATGGACGAAAGACTGACTCGCATGGATATGGCGGCACCAACGCAACACGGCGGCTGCCGGACTCCTTCCGAGCCGAGTCGCCGGCGAACCGTCGCCACCCGGCCTCGCTACGGCGCCGCGCGGCCGGGGTGCTCGCGCGGCGGGACGATCGGCGAGGGATGCGGCTCTCCACGAAACTTGTCCAGCGACCCCCCGACTTCCACGATTCCACACAATGCGCTCCAGCTGAGCATGGTCAGGTAGTCGATCAGCTCGTCACTGGTCATCCGGGGGTCCGACATCCACGAGTGGGTGGCCAGCTGGACACCGCCGACGATCAAGTAGGCCCACGGCTCCACCCCGCCGGTGTCCATTCCGGCCTCCTGCATGCGGCGGCGCAGCATCACCGCGAGCATCCGGGCGATGATGCGCTCGGAGTCGGCGATCACTTTGCTTTTGCTGGCGGAGCTGTTCGCCATCACGAACCGGTACGGCTCGGGTTCGGCCGCCACGGTTTCGACGTAGACCCGGATGATCTCGCGGGTCAGGTCGAAGCCGTCGAGATTCGACGACAGTGCCGCGGCCATGTTCGGAATCAGGGTGGCCTGCGCGAAGCGCATCATCACCGCCGTGGTCAAGTCATTCTTGTCGACGAAGTAGCGGTAGAGCACGGTTTTGGAGACACCGATCGCCGCGGCTATCTCATCCATGCTCAGGAAGCGGCCGTGATGGCGGATCGCCTCGATCGTGCCGTCGACCAACTCGTTGCGGCGCTCCACCTTGTGCTGGTGCCAACGCCGCTTACGACCATCGGTCTTTACGAGACCAGCCGGAATATGCTCTGCCACTGTCACGGATTCCCATTCACTAGACGCCCTCGATACTACGGCCTGCCTGGGGTATCGTCGGCACGTCCCGGATGGGGCGAAGTGTCGCTGGATCGGCCGGTCACCGTGATGGCGGATGATGGTGTCGTGGCAGACGGAACCGACGCGTCGAGTTCGCCGACGGAGGGGCCGGACCTGATCACAGACTCGACCGGGGCCCGGCGGGTTCGCGCCTCGTTCGCGGAATCCTTGGCCGGGGCCGACTCTGGAGGCGATGCCGAGCGGCGCGCGGCGCTGCGCCGGATGAAGGCACTGGCGTTGGGCTTCCTGGTCGGTGCCACCGCCCTGTTCCTGGCCTGCCGCTGGGCGCAGGCTCACGCGACCACGCGGGCCTGGCTCGGCTACGTCGGGGCGGCCGCCGAGGCCGGTATGGTGGGCGCGCTGGCGGACTGGTTCGCCGTGACCGCGTTGTTCAGACATCCGCTGGGCATCCCCGTACCGCACACCGCGATCAT
>JAQTVU010000344.1 GCA_028706695.1 Mycobacterium sp. | reverse complement strand
CAATCGCGGTCGCTCGTCGGCAGCGCCTCGCGGCGGGCCGCCGCGGCCGCACGCCTGCCCCGTCGCCACCCGCGCACCGTGGCGATCGCGGTCTTCAGACCGCGCCGGCGCCCGGTGACCGGATCGGTTCCGCCAAAATCGGGTTCCAGCTCGGCGAACATCCGCTCGCTGCGGGTCTCCGGAGCGTCGTCGGCGCCGTCGCGCAGGTACTTGTCCGGCAGCGACAGCTTCGCCAGCGTGCGCCAGGTCTTGGCGTACTGCAGCAGGAACGAGCCTGTGGTGGAAGGCAGGTCGTACTTGTCGCAGAGTTCACGCACCCGCACGGAGATCTCGTGCAGGCGGTTGCTCGGAAGGTCGGGGTACAAATGGTGCTCGATCTGGTGGCACAGGTTGCCGCTCATGAACCGCAGCGCAGGACCGGCCTCGAAGTTCGCGCTGCCCAGCATCTGGCGCAGGTACCACTGGCCCTTCGTCTCGCCGATCATGTCGGTCTTGGTGAACTTCTCAGCGCCGTCGGGGAAATGTCCGCAGAAGATGACCGCGTTGGCCCACACGTTGCGGATCACGTTGGCCGTCGCGTTGGCCGTCAGCGTCGACCTGTACGTCGCGCCGGGCGAAAGCGCAGTCAGCGCCGGGAAGGCGACATAGTCCTTGACCACCTGGCGACCGGCTTTGGCCAGGAATTCGTCCACCCGCTGCCGGGCTTCCTCGTCGACCATGCGGCGCTTGGCGATCTTGCCCAGTTCCACGCGCTGCAGGCCAACGCCCCACTCGAACAGGAGCGCAAGCACGGTGTTGTACACCAGGTTGAGCAGGTTGAAGCGCTTCCAGCGCTGGTCGCGGGTGACGCGCAGCACGCCGTAGCCCACATCGTCGTCCATCCCCAAAATGTTGGTGAACTTGTGGTGCACGAAATTGTGGGTGTAGCGCCAATGCTCGGACGACCCACTCATGTCCCACTCCCAGGTCGAGGAGTGAATCTCCGGGTCGTTCATCCAGTCCCACTGGCCGTGCATGACGTTGTGGCCGATTTCCATGTTCTCGACGATCTTGGCCACGGCGAGGGTCAAGGTGCCCGCCCACCACGCCGAACGCCGCGAACTCGCGGTCAGCAGCAGCCGGCCGGCCACATCCAGCGCGCGCTGGGCGGCGATGGTACGACGGATGTAGCGGGCGTCGCGATCGCCGCGGGAATCCTCCACATCCCGCCGGATGGCATCCAGCTCAACGGCCAGGTTGTCGATGTCGGTGTCCGTCAAATGCGCGAACGCTTCGACGTCTGTGATCGCCATCGTCTCATCTCCCTGTGGTTGTCATGTAGTCCGTAACCTACGCCAGCGTAACCTACGAATGCGTAAGGTTCCTGTCAGCGGCCGTCACACGTCCAGCACGCAGTCGCCCGAGGCGGCCGACACGCAGGTCTGCACGCGGGTTCCAGGGTCATGAACGTGACCCGTTCGCAGGTCTCGTACGTGGCCGTCCACCAGGCTGACCACGCAGGATTGGCAAATTCCCATCCGGCAGCCGAACGGCATCTGCACACCCGCCCCCTCGCCGGCCTCCATCAGCGACGTCGCGGCGTCGGCGGTGACGGTGCGCCCGGTCCGGGCGAAGGTGACCGTTCCGCCCCCTCCGGCCGGCGCCGCCTTGGCCGCCGCGAACCGCTCCAGGTGCAACCGGTCGCTGATGCCCGCCGACGACCAGACCTTTTCGGCCTCGGTGAGCAAGCCCTCGGGGCCGCACGCCCACGTCTGCCGCTCTCGCCAGTCGGGCGCCTCTTGGTCGAGCCGGGCCAGGTCGAGCCGGCCCTGGGTACGGGTCTCGCGCACCCGTAGCCGATAGCCCGGCTGCCCGGCTGCCAGCGCAGCCAATTCGGCACCGAACATGACCTCGGCCTCGGTGGGTGCCGAATGCAGGTGCACAATGTCGCCAATCTGGTTGCGGCGCACCAGGCTTCGCAGCATGGACATCACCGGCGTGATCCCGGATCCGGCGGTGATGAACAGGATCGACGGCGGGGCCGGGTCCGGCAACACGAAGTTGCCCCGCGGCGAGGCGAGGCGCACGATCGTCCCCGGCTCGACACCGGCCACCAGATGAGTGGACAGGAATCCTTCCGGCATCGCTTTCACGGTGATGGTCACCGTGCGCGGCGCCGCGAAACCGGCGGCGGGGGGCGAGGTGAGCGAATAGGACCGCCACCGCCAGCGCCCGTCGATCAACACCCCCACGCCCATGTATTGGCCCGGCTGGTAGTCGAAGCTGAAGCCCCAGCCCGGCTTGATCACCAGGGTCGCGGAGTCTTCGGTTTCGCGGCGCACCTCCAGGATGCGGCCGCGCAATTCCCGCGCCGACCACCGCGGATTCGCCAGGTGCAGGTAGTCGTCGGGCAGCAGCGGCGTCGTGATGCGGGCGGCGATCTTGCGCAGCGCGTGCCAGCCGGGGTGCCTGTCGGCCCCGGCGGGGGTAGGTCGCGTGGTGTTGACGACGTTGGCGTTGATCGCCGCGAATTTCTCGTTCATAGGAAGCTCCTGCTGAGGATGCGGCGTTTGGCTTCCGCTAACGCTGGACCGGGTTCAACCCCCCATGGAGGCTACGATACCGTAACCTACGGTGGCGTATCTACGTGTTGACGAACGCGATGGGTCACATCCGGCAGCCGGCGGCGCGCGTAACTTCGACCGGGACGAGCCTCGACGGCTTTGACTGTAGCCGATCGAGGTCACGTCGTCGTCGCCGCGAATCCGTCACTCGATTGGAGTTCTCCTATGCCGCAGTACCATCTACCGCCAACCGCCACGCCAGCCGAAGTGGCCGCGGCGATCCGCAAGGATGGCTTCGTCATCGTCGACAACCTCGTCTCCAATGCGGTCATGGATCGCGTAGCAGACGAGCTCGACGAGTACATCTAGCCGACCCCGCTGGGCAGCGACGACTTCGTAGGCCGGAGGACCCAGCGAACCGGTTCGCTGATTGTGCGGTCCCCGGCCAGCCGTGAGCTGATCACCCATCCGCTGGTCCTCGGCACGACAGCGGACTTGCTGCACAAGGCCTCGGTCTATCAACTGAATCTCACTCTGGTGATCTCGGTTCTTCCCGGCGAGACCAGCCAGCCGTTGCACCGCGACGAGCTCGCCTGGGACTTCTTCCCCTTCCCGCTCGACTACGACGTGCAGTGCAACACCATGTGGGCGTTGACCGACTTCACCGTCGAAAACGGCGCGACCCGCATCGTGCCGGGCAGCCACCTGATCGAAGGCAAACAGGCCTACGAGGACGACGACCCAAGGATCGTGCGCGCGGAGATGGAGCGCGGCTCGATGTTCTTCTACTCCGGCAAGCTCTATCACGGCGCCGCCGCAAACACGTCGCAGTCGGTCCGGCAGGGCATCAACATCACCTACTGCGTCGGCTGGGTCCGCCAGGCAGAGAACCAGTACCTGTCGACTCCCATCGAGGTGGCCCGCACACTCGATGACGACCTGCTCAAACTGATGGGTTATCAAATGGGCGGGCTCGTCGGATACTTCCGAGACTTCGAAGACCCCATGATGGCGATCCGCGACGACATGCCGAAGAAGCAGTACGAGTTCGCTCGACTTTCGCAGCGTGGGGGCCACTGTGGCGGACGTGGTTGCTGAGCTAGCTAGCTTTAGAGCAGGTCCAGCAGGAACGGCAGTTCCTGGGTGGCGTACCAGGCCAGGTCGTGATCCTGAGCGTCGCCCACGATCAACTCGGCGTCCTCGTCGCCGAGATCGGCCTCGTCTATCACTTCGATCGCCCTGGCGACGGCCGCCTCCGCGCCCGCATTGTCGACGTAGGCGGCGACCACCCGATCGATCTCGACGGGCGCCCGGAGTTTGACGACGGCATCGTCGAGATCGGGCCGATGCGTGACGTCGTCGACCTCGGCGGCCAGCACGGCGCGCCGGGGCGGCAGTTTTCCGGTGCCGGTGTCGTCGTCGGCGGCCAGCAGGCGCAACGACGCCAGCGCCGCCTCCCGCAGCGCCACCTCGGCAAGCTCGTCGTCGTCGCCTTCGGCGTAGGACTCACGTAACGCCGGTGTGACCGCAAAGGCGATGCCGTTGACCGGCTGCAGCGAGCCGTCGGCGACCAGCC
>JAQTVU010000343.1 GCA_028706695.1 Mycobacterium sp. | reverse complement strand
CGTGCGGGCCGTGCGGGCTTATCCGACAACGGCGTCCGTCGTGATCTGGTATTCGCCCGCCCAATGCGACACCACTGCCGCTCTGTCGGCAATCGCCGATGTCGAGTGCGTGCTTGCGGCTGCGACCTCCGCACGCGCCGCGCGTTCGGCCGCTTTCGACCACGGCAGCTTCACCGGCAGAGTCGTCGGCGGGATCGCGCGGTCGCTGTTGGGCCTGCGGCCTGACGAGCCTGATCGGCCGCCGGAGATCGAGAGGTTGCGCGCGGCGCTGGATCGTATCGGCTACCCGCTCGAGGCGGTTGCCGCGACCCAGTTGTCGCCCCGCGAAGAGGCCCAAGCCGGGATCCGCTTCTGGTTGCGGCGGGTCTGGATAGCGTGGCCCTTCGGCCTGCTGGCCTCCGGCTTGACGATGTTCTTCGGCGCTTATCCGTGGGCGGGGTGGTTGGCGTTCGCGGCGACGATACCGGTGCAATTCGTAGCCGGATGGCCGTTCCTGGTCGGGGCCGTGCGGCAGGCGCGGGCCGGGACTGCCGACATGAACACGCTGATTGCGGTGGGCACGCTAACGGCGTTCGGCTACTCCACCTATCAGCTTGTCGTTGGCGGGCCACTGTTCTTCGACACCGCGGCGTTGATAATCGCGTTCCTGGTGTTGGGCCGCTATTTCGAAGCCCGGGTCCATGGCAAGACCCGGGAGGCGATTAGCAAGCTGCTGGAGATGGGCGCCAAGGAAGCGCGGCTGCTCGTCGACGGTGAAGAACAACCCATCCCGGTCGAACACGTGCAGGTCGGAGATGTGGTGCGGGTGCGGCCCGGGGAAAAGATCCCCGTCGACGGCGAGATCATCGGCGGGCGCGCCGCCGTCGACGAATCCATGCTGACCGGCGAATCCCTCCCGGTCGAGAAGGCGGCGGGTGATCGCGTCGCCGGCGCGACCGTCAACACCGACGGGTTGCTGACCGTGCGCGCCACCGCCGTGGGGGCTGACACCGCGCTGGCCCGGATAGTGCGACTGGTCGAGCAAGCGCAGGACGGCAAGGCCCCGGTGCAGCGGTTGGCCGCCCGGGTTTCGGCGGTGTTCGTGCCGGCCGTCCTCGGGCTTGCCGTCGTCACGTTTGCCGGGTGGGCGCTGGTCGCCGCCAACCCGGTCGCCGGCCTGAGCGCGGCGGTCTCGGTGCTGATCATCGCCTGCCCGTGCGCGCTGGGCCTGGCCACCCCCACGGCGATCATCGTCGGCACCGGCCGGGGCGCCGACATGGGAATCCTGGTCAAGGGCGGCGAGATCCTGGAAGCCTCGAAGACGGTCGACACCGTGGTGTTCGACAAGACCGGCACCCTCACACGTGGCCAGATGCAGCTCACCGATGTGGTTGCCGACGATCTGCATCAAGCTGACCTGGTACTGGCCCTCGCCGCCGCGGCGGAGTCCGGCTCCGAACATCCCGTCGGCGCGGCGATCGTCGCCGGCGCCCGCGAGCGTGGCCTGCAGATTCCGGCCGTCGCGGCGTTTGCCAACGTGACCGGGCTCGGCGTCCGGGCGGAGGTCGGGGGCCGACGTGTGGTGGTCGGACGGCGCAAGATCGTCGACGAAAGCGGTTGGCAGCTGCCCGACCACCTCGCCGTGGCGACCGCGGAGTTGGAAGAGCAGGGCCGCACCGCGGTGTTCGTCGGCCGCGATGACCACGTGGTCGGCGTGGTGGCGGTGGCCGATACGGTCAAGGACGACGCCGCGGAGGTGGTGCGTCAGCTGCATGCCATGGGGCTGCGGGTCGCAATGGTCACCGGCGACAACGCTCGCACGGCTGCCGCCGTCGCCGAGCAGGTCGGCATCGACCGGGTATTGGCCGAGGCTTTGCGGGCAGACAAGGTGATCGAGCTTCGTCGGCTGCAGGATGCGGGCAGGACGGTCGCCATGGTCGGCGATGGCGTCAACGATGCGCCGGCTCTGGTGCAGGCGAATCTCGGCATCGCGATCGGCACTGGTACCGACGTGGCCATCGAAGCCTCCGACATCGCGCTGATGTCTGACCGGCTCGACGGTGTGGTGCGATCGATCCAGCTTTCACGGCAGACGCTGCGCACGATCCACCAGAACCTTGGCTGGGCCTTCGGCTACAACGTCGCCGCCATCCCGCTGGCCGCATTGGGCGTGGTGACCAACTCACTGCGGCTCCGACGCTTCGGCCGCGAGCAGCCCGGTACATGATTCACGAGTTGGCGCTTCGCTGGGTGACCACCGGCCTTTTTCTGTTCAGCGCCGCCGAAACTGCCCTGACGATCGCCGTCCGGCCCCGGCCGTGGGCCCGGGTTGCGGGCCACCTGCTGCATTTTGTGATGGCGGTCGCGATGGCAGCGATGGCTTGGCCCTGGGGCGCTCAGCTGCCGCCGACCGGACCGGCCGTGTTCTTCGTGCTCGCGGCCGTATGGTTGGCGACGGTGGCCGCCGTCATGGCTCACACCACCGCTGCCCGGCTGTTGGACGGGTACCACGCCCTGACCATGCTGGCGACGGCGTGGATGTATGCCATCATGAGCGATCATCTGCTGCCGCTGGGATCAAGCATCCACAATCGCGCCCAGCCGGGCGCGCCGATGCCCGGCATGGAAGTGGCAGCGATGAGAATGCCGGTAACCAGCGGGTCACCGATGTGGTTCGGCGCGTTGAATTGGCTGGGCATGGCCGCCTTCGCCATCGCGTCCGTTTTCTGGACCCGCAAATACCTCCGGGAGCGTCAGCATGATGCGGCCTTGTCCCGGTCGCTCGCGAACCTGGGCCAGGCGGCAATGGCCGCCGGTATGACCATCCTGTTCCTCGCCACATTATTTTTGATCTGAGCCCGCGGCCACCCTGCGCGCCCGTTTTCGCCGTCGGTCGGGACCACGCCACGTCGGCGGCAGCGACACCGGACCGCGCCAGGGACGTAGAGTTGACACGTGAACGCAGTCCCGGCACCCGATCGCAGCCCCGACGCCGGCGCGACCTGGCACTACGGCGATCCGCTGGGCGAGCAGCGCGCGGCCCAAACCGACGCCGTGGTGGTGGACCGCTCGCACCGCGCGGTGCTCACCCTCACCGGCAACGACCGGCAACGCTGGCTGCACACCATCTCCACCCAGCACGTCAGCGAGCTTCCAGAGGGCGCCAGCACCCAGAATCTGAGCCTCGACGGCCAGGGCCGCGTCGAGGACCACTGGATCCAGACCGAGCTGGGCGGGACGACCTACCTCGATACCGAACCCTGGCGGGGTGAGCCGCTGCTCAGCTACCTGCGCAAGATGGTGTTCTGGTCCGATGTCAGCCCGGCGCCCGGCGACCTGGCGGTGCTGTCGCTGCTGGGTCCGCAGCTGGCCGACCATACCGTCCTCGACGCGCTCGGCCTCGACGCCCTGCCCGCCGAGTTGGTCTCCGTGCCGCTGGCCGGTGGCGGCTTTGTCCGACGGATGCGCGCCGCCCGCGACGGCCTCATCGAACTGGATCTGTTGGTGCCGCGCGGCGAGTCGGGTAACTGGCAGGGCCGGTTGACGGGGGCGGGCCTGCGCCCGGCGGGCGTGTGGGCGTACGAGGCCCACCGCGTCGCGGCGCTGCGCCCGCGCCTGGGTGTCGATACCGACGAGCGCACCATTCCACATGAAGTCGGTTGGATCGGCGGTCCCGGCGAGGGCGCCGTGCACCTGGACAAGGGCTGCTATCGCGGACAAGAGACGGTCGCCCGGGTGCACAACCTGGGCAAACCGCCCCGGACGCTGGTGTTGTTGCATCTCGACGGCTCGGTGGAACGACCCATGACGGGCGATACGGTACAGGCTGGCGGCCGCGCCGTCGGACGCCTCGGCACCGTGGTGGACCACGTCGACCTCGGCCCGGTTGCCCTGGCGCTGCTCAAGCGTGGGCTTACGGCGGAGACCGAGCTCACTACCGGCCCGGAGTCCTCCGTCGCCGCGGCGATCGACGCTGATTCCCTGCCTCCTGCCGACCAGATGGGTGCCGGCCGGCTAGCCGTTGAACGATTGCGGGGCGGTGCGCGATGATTGAATATCGATGCCCGCAACGGCAGGAGGGGGTGCCGACGCCCAGCCGCCGGGCACGGTAAACTGTCGGCAGGACGATAACGACACCAAG
>JAQTVU010000342.1 GCA_028706695.1 Mycobacterium sp. | reverse complement strand
GGTCGGAGTCGACGAACACCACGATGTCGCCGCTGGTGGCCGCTAGCGAACGCCACAGGGCCTCGCCCTTGCCCGGCCGGATCGGTACCTCCGGCAATGCCTGTTCGCAGCTGACGACGCGCGCGCCGGCGGCGCTGGCGCGGGTCCCGGTCGCGTCCGTGGAGCCGGAGTCGAGGACCACGAGCTCGTCGACCAACCCGTCGACGTGCGGCGAGATGCTTTCGATGACCGACTTGACGGTTTCTTCCTCGTTGAGCGCCGGCAGCACCACCGAGACGGTCCGCCCGGCCTTGGCCGCCTCCAGCTCCGCGACGGTCCATCCGGGACGGCACCAGCTGCGGTTGGACAGCCAGGCGTCGCCGGGCTGCACGGCCAGCGTGCCATCGTCGGTGAGGTCGCCGGCGAACAAGTCAGATGCCGTCATGCAAGCCCTCTCACCGTGCGCGTCGGCGGGCGGGTGCCGTGGATCGAGGCGACCATCTCCAGCACGCGCCGGGTCGCGGCGACGTGGTGCACCCGAAACATCCGCGCGCCGGCCGCCGCGGCCAGCGCGGTGGCCGCCAGCGTTCCCTCGAGCCGCTCGGTCAATTCCACGCCCAAAGTCTCCCCGACAAAGTCCTTGTTGCTCAAAGCCATGAGCACGGGCCAGCCGGTCTTGACCAGATCGTCCACGTGGCGCAACACGGCCAGCCCGTGGAAGGTGTTCTTGCCGAAATCGTGGGCCGGGTCGATCAGCACCCGGTCGCGGGCCACTCCCGCGGCGACCGCCCGCTCGGCCGCCGCGGTCACCTCACGGATCACGTCGTCCACCACGCCGCGCGCCGTCGTACCGTAGCTGACGCGGAACGGGCGGGTGCGTGGCAGCGCCCCACCGGTATGCGCGCAGACCAGGCCGGCGCCGAACTCGGCGGCCACCTCGGGAATGGCGGGGGCGACGCCGCCCCAGGTGTCGTTGACCAGGTCCGCGCCCGCGGCGCAGGCGACCCTGGCCACCTCCGCCCGCCAGCTGTCAACGCTGATCAGCTGGTCCGGGTAGGTGCCGCGGAGCCATTCGACGAAGGGCACCAGACGAGCGATCTCGGTGGGGGCGTCGACCCGGTCACCGGGCCCGGCCTTGACCCCGCCGATGTCGATGACGTCGGCGCCGTCGGCGATGGCCCGGTGCGCGGCCTCCTTGGCCGCCGCGTCACCGAAGGTCGCCCCCCGGTCGAAGAACGAATCGGGGGTGCGGTTGATGATCGCCATGATCAGCGGGCGATCCCCGGCGACCGGGCGCCCACACAGCGTGGACTGCACGCATCCATAGTGCCCGTCGACCGGATGGGCCCCGTCCCGGGGACCGCGTGCGCCGGGCGCACCCCAACCGAACGCTAACCGTCAATGTGCCGGCACGCTCCCCCGGCGCCTTCAGCCCCGCGGTCGCTCACCGGCTTCACCCAATGTGCCGGCACGCTCCCCCGGCGCCTTCAGCCCCGCGGTCGCTCACCGGCTTCACCCAATGTGCCGGCACGCTCCCCCGGCGCCTTCAGCCCCGCGGTCGCTCACCGGCCGCTACCTCATCGGGGTACTCGTCATAGAACGGCACGTAGCCTTCGTCGCGGCCGGCCAGCACATACAGCGGGTCCGCTACGGCCGCGGTGTAACCCTGCTCGCGCAACTCCACCTTGCGGCTCTTGAATGTCGTGGTCTGGGCGATCGACGCCACCACCCGCACGAACAACGGCAGCGCGTAAGGCGGAAGCTGGTCGTAAACCGCGCGGGCCAAGGATTTGCCGTCGAATTCGGCGCCGTCACGCAGCTTGACCGCGGCCATCCCCGCGCGCCCGCCGGTGCATGGGACCTCCACACCGAACACCGTGCATTCCTCGACGGCCGGATAAGATGCGAGCGCCGCCTCGACCTGGGTGGTGGCCACGTTCTCACCCTTCCATCGGAAAGTGTCGCCGAGCCGATCGACGAAGGCGGCGTGCCCCATGCCCTGCGCCCGCATCACGTCGCCCGAGTTGAACCAGCAGTCAACCTCACGAAAAGCGTTGCGCACCAACTTATTTTCGCTGGACGCCCGGTCGGTGTAGCCGTCGAACGGCTGCAGCCGGTTGACCGGGCTGAGCAACAGGCCGGGCTGCCCGGCGGGCACCCGGCGTACCCGCCCGTCGTCGCCGCGCAGCGGCGCGCCGGTGTCGGGGTCGTACTCCACGTAGGCCAGCGGCATCGGGAACACCCCGGTGCTGCGGGGCACATTGAAGACGTTGATGAAAGCGGTGTTTCCTTCGCTGGAGGCGTAGAACTCGCAGACGCGCGCGATGCCGAACCGGTTGGTGAAGTCGTCCCAGATCTCCGGGCGCAGCCCGTTGCCCGCCATCAGCCGCACGTTGTGCGCGCGATCGGTCGGTTTGGGCGGCTGGTTGAGCAGATAGCGACAGATCTCGCCGATGTAGATGAAAGCGGTGGCGCGGCTGGCGATCACCTCGTCCCAGAACTTGGACGCCGAGAACGACGCACCCAGCGCCAGCTTGGCCCCGGAGTTGATCACCGAGGACAACGCGACCGTCAACGCGTTGTTGTGATACAGCGGCAGGCAGCTGTACAGCACATCGGAACTCTTGAGACGCAGCCCCACCCCGCCGAATGCCGCCAGCGCCTTCAGCCACCGCAGGTGTGTCATCACACTGGCCTTCGGGTAACCCGTTGTGCCGGACGTGAAAATGTAGAACGCGGTGTCTTTGGCCTGCACCGCCGACGCCGACGCGGGGTTACTGGCCGACGCGCTGACAGCGAATCGCTCCAAATCCTCGATGGTGAGGGTTTCGGTGTTGCCGGAGACCTCGAAGCCGCCGCACTCGGCGACCGCGCTGACCAGATCGGTTTCGGCGATCAACACCTTGGCGTCCAGCACGCCCAGGCTGTGTGCGAGCAGTTCGCCCCGCTCGTGGTAGTTCATCATGCCCGCGATCGCACCGCATTTGACCGTGGCCAGCACTGCCAGCACCGCGGTGGGTGAGTTGCGCAGCATGATCGCGACGACGTCGCCTTTGCCGACACCGCGTGCGGCCAGCACCGCGGCGTACCTGTTGGCGGCCGCATTCGCTTCTCGGTAGGTCAGTTCCTGATCACCGAACCTCAGGAAGACCTGGTCGCCGTAGCGGGCGGCCCGGTGCTGGAACACCGTGCCGATCGATTTCCTCGAATCCGGCCGGACCAGCAGCCCGGTTCGCGCCCCGCGCACGATCACCGGCAGGTCGGCCAGCAGGCCCGGCAGCCCGCGTGCGATGTCGGTCACGCCGACCTCGGTGCGCGCTCCCCCGTCGTGATCGGACACGTGATTCCTCGATTCCCTGTCGAACAGTCGGGCTCGGCGGCAAGCCTAGCCGGAATCGGGACGTTGCTGGCTCACCCGGGTGCGCACGCCTCCACCGCGGCTGCCACCTTGTCCACCAGCACCAGTCGGTCCATGGCGGCGCGTGAAAGGTAACCGCGGTCGATCAGTCCCTCAAGCCATGCCCACAGGCCTTCGTAATGCCCCAGGGGATCGAGCAGCACTATCGGTTTTTCGTGCATCCCGAGATAGCCGGTGGTCCATGCGTCGAACATCTCGTCGAGGGTGCCGACGCCGCCCGGCAGCACGATGAACGCGTCGGCCAGCTCTTCCATGACCCGTTTCCGATCGCGCATGGTTTCGGTGACGATCAGCTCGTCGGCGTCGGTGTCGGCGAGCTCGCGGTGCATCAGGTCGTCGGGCATGACTCCGACGGTCCGGCCACCGCGGGTCCGCGCCGCGCTCGCGACCGCGCCCATCGCCGATACCCGGCCGCCACCCCATACCAGGGTCCAGCCGCGTTGGGCGATCGCCTCGCCGAGTTCGGTGGCGAGGGCGAGCAGTTCCGGATCGGTCGGTCTGGATGCGCAATAGACGCACACCGCCCACTTGGTTGATGAATCGTGTTGTTCGGGGGCCATATTCGCCCAACCTAGACCAGACCCGGCCAAGCGCGCACCCGAAGGCGGTCACGGGCCTAGGATCGCGCGGCCGATTCGACGGAATGTGCCGGGGCACTGAGGCCCGGCGCTCGGACACGACGGCGTCGGCCGGATCGGTGAGATCGTCCCCGCCGCGGAGCAGGCGCT
>JAQTVU010000341.1 GCA_028706695.1 Mycobacterium sp. | reverse complement strand
GCCGTGCGGAAAGTCGTCGTGTGCGACCGACCGGCGCCCCGACTGCTCGAGCAGGCGGACGCCGCACAGCTCGTGGTGGTCGGTAGCCATGGTCGGGGCGGTTTCCCCGGGATGCTGCTGGGTTCGGTGAGCCGAACGGTAGTCAATTCCGCTCAGATTCCCGTGATCGTTGCCCGGATGCCGAATCTCGAGGCGGCGGGACCGACCGCATGAAAGAAAGGAAATGCCGATGAGTCGTTGCTGCGGTCACGGGCCGTGTCGCCATGGATACGGCTATCCGCCTGCGTACGGGACACCCGCGTAACGGGCCGCCGCCCGGCACGTTCCTACGGGCCCGGCGAACCCTACGGCTACGGCCGCCGCTGGCGTCGCCGTGTCGACGCTGAGGACTCGGCCGCCTATGTGCAGGGCCTGGAAGCCGACGTTGAGTGCGTCCGCGGCGAACTCGACGATCTCCGAAAAAGGGACACCACCGAAAGCCGATGAACTGACGACGACGGACTACGCCCGGGCTTATGACGCCTGGTTCGACAAGCCGTGGGGCTCTCACGCATGGGCGGTCGAGCGGGCAGCGGTCACCGCGGCGCTGTCCGGGCGTTCTGCGGGATTCGTGGTCGAAGTAGGCTGCGGCACAGGGCGACTCGTGGAGTTCCTGGCACGCCGTGGCCACCGGGTTCTGGGTATCGACATCGCGGCCGAAATGCTCGCGGTAGCAGCCACCCGCGTCCCCGGCCGCCTCGTGCGCGCCGACGTGCTGCGCCTGCCGCTGCCCGACGCGGTCGCCGATGTCGCGATCGCGCTGGCGACCCTGGAGTTCACCGACGCCACGACGGCCCTGGCGGAGCTGGCGCGCATCACCCGGCCTGGCGGTCGCGTCGTCGTCCTCGCGCTGAACCCGCGCAGCCCGTGGGGACTGCTGGACCGGCCCCGCCTTCGTACCCCATACTCGGCGGCAACCTTCCTGACCCGGCGGCGCCTGCGGCGTCTCGGTCGTCGCTATGGCCGAATTACCTTGCGGGGCACGCTGTTCACTGCGGCGCGGCCCGGTCTGCTGCATCACCTGGAAGCCCTCGCCGCCGTACTGGGGCACGGCGTCCCCTGGCTGGGCGCCGTGCAGGTGCTCGTCATCGACAAAGCGGCGCGAGACGGCCCCGGCATCAGCGGGTGAAGAGCAACGTGACGAGGAACGCAGCGGTGCTCGCCAGCACGACGAGCGGCCCCGCTGGGAAACCGGTGAACCGGCACATGACGATGCCCGCGACCGCCGACGCGACGCCGATCGCCGTCGCGCCGACTGTGTACTGGGTGAGGTTCTTTCCCACATTCCGCGCGGCGGAGGCCGGAATCGCCACCAGCGCGGCCGTCAACAACCCTCCCACCATTTTCACGCCGAGCGCCACGACGACCGCAATCAAGAACAGGTACAGCAGGCTGTAGCGCTTGACGTTGACACCCTCGGCGGCCGCCAGTTCCTCGGAGATGTTGGCCAGCACCAGCTTCGGGAAGGCCCGATACACGGCGAACATCACGGCCCCCGACGAGACCACGACCAGCGCCGTGTCACCCATGCCGACCTTGGCGATGTCGCCGACCAACGCGGTCTCGGCCTGGTCGATCGGCAGGAACAAAAACGCGGCCGCCACGCCGGACGCGAACACGACGGCCGTCAGCGCCTCCATCGGCAGCTTCGTCCTGAGTTCGAGCAGCCAGATTACGACGACGCCGAGAATCACGAAAGGGAACGCCCCGACGGAAACGTCGAATCCCCACAGCAGCGCGAGTGCGATTCCCGGCAGCGTCAGATGACCGAGCGGCCCGGCCACGAGAGCCATGTTCCGGCTCAACATCAGCGACCCGAGAAAGCCGGCGGAGCCGGCGATGAACGTCCCGCAGATCAGGCTGAGAACGAAGGTCTGCATGTCCCTACTCGTGCTTGTGCTGGTGGAACTTCACTTCGGCGCCGTACAGCCGCCGCAGGTTCTCCGCGGTGAGCACCGATGACGGCGCACCTCGGCAGATCGGCTGCTTATTCAGACACAGCACCGTCGAGGAAAGCTGGTGCACGACCGCGAGATCGTGGGTGACGATGATCATCGTGAGGTTCCGTTCCCGATGAAGCCGCGCCAGCAGGGCGTAGACGGTCTCTTCGCCGCGGGCGTCGACTCCGGTCGTCGGCTCATCGAACAACAGCACGTGGGGATCGCCGGCGAGAGCCCACGCGATGAGCACCCGCTGAAACTGTCCCGATGACAGGTCGCCGATCCGCCGGTTGGCCAGCTCCGCGGGCAACCCGACGGCGACGAGCATCGCGCCGACCGCGGTTTTGACGCTCCTCTTGAGCGCGAAGAAGTCGGTGACCGACAGGGGGACGTGCTTGATGTAGGGCAGCCGTTGCGGGACATACCCGATACGGGTGCCCGTTTTCCATCTGACCGAGCCGTCATGGGGCACCGTGCCGAGCAGCGCACGCAGCAAGACTGTCTTGCCTGCGCCGTTGGGGCCCAAGATGGTCAGGACTTCTCCTGCCCGCACGCTGAAGGACACGTCAGCCAGCACCGTTTGGCCCTCGAGGGTCGCTGCCAGGCCGGCCACCTGCAGTACCAAGTCGTCATCGAGCGACACTGCCGCCAACCCGCTCTCGTTGGGCAACCATGACACATCCTTCATAGCGGCGAAGCGCCATGTGCAGTATGCCAGTCGCAGGCCAGAGTCCAAGGCGTTCCCCTTCCCTCATCCAGGCCCCCGAGGTGGCGACGTCAGTACCGATGCGACGCATCGGGATTGGCGATGCGGATGGGCGAGTGCCACGCGACCACGGTTTCGACGGCGGCCGGGTGGAACGTGCCCAGCATCTCGCGGGTCGCGTAACCGAGGTGCGGAGACCCCGACCACGGTGGTCTTCACCATGGTCCGGCAATAGCCGTTGCGCATCCGCGCGAGCATCCTCACAGCCCACGGCGCGTTCGTAGCGTTCCCGGCTCAAAAATGTGGTCATCTCCGCCTTGATCGTGCGCTGCAACGCCCAGAGCCGGGTCACCTCCTCAATTGCACCCGCCAGATCCTCGCCACCGGCAAACATTTCATAAGCAGAACTATTGCTGCTCAACGCGATATTGGCGTTGCAGTCACAGCTGATCAACTGTTTTTCCTCGCACGCAGAACGCCATGGCAAGGTCGGCGCCGAAGACAAGGCGATCCTCTCCGACACCTACGCCGGCATCAACCCGGCCGCCGTGCAACGCCAGATCCACACCCTCATCGCCAGCAAGGCCGGACCGAGAAGCCGGTGCCTTTTCCTGCGGCGGGATCCTCACGTACTTGCCGCATGCTCCGGCGATCGGAGCGACGTCCAGGGAACGTTCAGCGAGTCGCCCGAACGGCGGCAGGCGACCTCGGCGCCGTGCCCGGACGGCGGCTGATGCTGGCCATCACGCGGTCGACGAGGATGTCAAACAGGTCGCCATCATGCGCGACGCGGACCAGGCCATGGTGCCGGAGGAAGATGCTCAGGCATTGGTCGAGTGACGACCTGCCATACAGACCGCCGACATACTCCGAGTTGAGGAATTGCCACGCGAGCACGTCAACGTCGGAATCGGTTAAAGACAGCGAAGCACCATCAATTGCCATATCGCCCCCTTTCGCCTTCGAGCCGACCGCAATGTCTGGTGATGACACCATCGTGACGGCGATGCAACCTCTACAGGCAGGGCCGAAAGTCACCAAGTGAGACAACAGTTATGAACCGTTCGCCCGACGCCTGACGCCCGGCGAACAGCGGTCCTAGAAACTGGACGCCGGGCCAGAATCGGTCGACAACCACGCCGTCATCGAAGAGTCCGGGTTGCAGTTTTCGTCGGATCATTGCCACCTTCAAGAAGCGTCGACGAAAGGCAATATCGTGAGCGTTGAAGTGCAGCGTCTCCGATGCGCAGTACGGCGCCCATGAGTTCGATGTGCCCGATCTGTGGTCCGACTCTTATTCGCGGATACCGAGTTTGACCGACTTCTTGGGCGCAAGCCTCGCCATTTATGGCGGGGTGAGCCCATCCGGTGTGTCGGCGGGCGTAGCCCGGCGGTCAGAGTGGTCGGGCTTGGCCGTCGATGTATTGCTTGATGATCGAC
>JAQTVU010000340.1 GCA_028706695.1 Mycobacterium sp. | reverse complement strand
GCCGACCTGGAGCAGGACGACGAACTGGTCGAGGCCGAGATCTTCGGTCCCGTCCTGACCGCCCAGCGGTTCGGTGACGAGCGGCAGGCGGTGGCGCTGGCCAACGGCACCGAATACGGGCTGGCGTCCTCGGTATGGACCAAGAACGCCGACACCGCCGCGCGGATGGCGGCGCAACTGGACTTCGGTTGCGTGTGGATCAACACCCACATCCCGCTGGTGGCCGAGATGCCGCACGGCGGCTTCAAACACTCCGGCTACGGCAAGGATCTGTCGCTGTACGGGCTAGAGGACTACACCCGGATCAAGCACGTGATGCAATATCACGGATTCACCGGCTGAGCCCGGACACCGGGGCCGGGGCGCGAAACATCACCAGGACCAGTCCCACGGCGAACACCGCGGCGGCCGCCCACGGGAAGTGCCCGCTCGGGACGAAGCCGTGGGATGCAAGGAACTCCAGGCTGTAGACCGCCATTGCCGCGCCGGCCAACATGGCCACCTCTCCCCAGCGACCCGGGAGTCGCACGGTCAGCGCGGGCAGCGGGGCGGCGAAAAAGCGCCGCTGCCACCACAACAACGTCATCTCGACCGCGGTCACCAGGCTCAGCATGACAACCCATTCGAGCCGGACCAGCCACCACGCCGCCGTTCCCTCGGCCGGTTGGGGCAACAGGCCGGCCGGGTAGGCGACGACCGCCAGGATCACCACCGGAATCATGTGCCACAGGTAGAGCGCCATCACGTTGGCATTGGCCAGGGACAGCAGGCGGTGAATCCGTGCGGCGTGCAGCGCCCGGTTGAGCGCCGGTGCGACCGCGACCGCCAATCCGACCTGCGCGCAACCAAATCCGAGCAGCGCCACGGTGGGCGGCGTGGTGTTCTGCACGGCATCGCCCGGGACACCGATCATGCTGACCGGGTAGCCACCCCGCCAGATCAGCAATGCCAGCGCGACCGCCGATCCGGCCGCCAGCAGCATCGGTCTGCGTCCGCCCAGCAGGCCGCCGTGCCAGGCGATTCCAAGCTGGTAGAGCAGCCCCCAGCACAGCACGTAGTTCAGCGACCCGACGTATGGCAGGTGGCCGTGGACCCAGGCCGCGTCGATCGCGATGACCGCCAGCGCCAGCACAGCGGGCACCATGAGGCCCCAACGGCGGTGTGCGGCAACGGCGATCGGCGTCAGGGACACCACTACCAGGTAGATGGCCAGAAACCACAGATGCATGGCCACCGCCCAGCCCGCGTAGTCGAGCACCGAACCGGGCACACCGAGGAATTCCGCGATCGCCGAGGCCGTCCACACCAGCATGACGTACACCGCGGTCGGCCCGAGGACGCGGGCGATCCGGCGCCGAAGCCAGGCGTGGCGCGAGAATCCGTCGGCGTGGTGCCGATGGGTCCAGGACACCGCGCCGGCGTAGCCGGCGACCAGAAAGAACACCGGAACCGCCTGGAAGATCCACGTCAGCCACTGCGTCCATGGCATGTCGACGAGCGGATTCTGCCGCCCGAAAGACCCGTCGTGGTAGGTCACCGAACCGGCCAGCCAATGTCCCAGCACGATGAGGACCACGCCGGCCACCCGGTAGAGGTCCACCGCGAGGTCACGGACCGGCCGCGTGGTGATTGCCTCGCCCATCAGCTGGCCGGAAGGTCGATACGGTGCACGCGCGCAACGCTACCCGTCTCACCGCCCCACGTCGCTCGGCGCGCGATGACCCACGGGAAAGCCGACACACACCCAAAATCGGGCTGCCTCGCCGGCCCGGCGTTCGGGCGCATCGGCAGTCCGATGCTCGTGTCGCGGGCGTCCCTGCGTAGGTCCTGACCCTTCCGCGCCAGTACGCCGCCGACCATGGCGTGCCGTTGGATCGGATGCGACGCAACAGATCGTCATTGACATTGTGCACATTGTGCGGAGCGGCGTTTACCGGTACGGCCCTGCGGGCAGTCACCGCGGATGGCGCGCGATCCGGTGAATTCGAGCAATCCAGGCCCGACCAGGTGGCGTATCCGTTGAACAAGGATGAGTCGAGTAAGCGGCGGATCGGGGACAGATAATGCAACGCAACGTCGGCGCGTTGGTGGTGGCGGCGGGTGTAGGCGTCGTCGTACTGGGTGTCCTGCTCTGGGCTGGGGCGCTCTCGTGGTTCGGTCGACTTCCCGGCGATATCCGAATCGAGCGAGGAAACGTTCGCGTCTACGTTCCGCTGGTTTCGATGTTGCTTGTCTCGGTGGCGGTTACCGTCCTGCTGTCCGTGGTGCGCCACCTGTTCCGGCGCTGACGCGGGCGCCGTGCCGAATGCCCCGAGCCAACGGCAACACGGCCGGCCGGTCGCACCCCGGTTTCGATGATCCGATGGCGATCGGGCTCGTCGAGCGCCGCCAACGTAGCGGAGCGGGACGTGAAAACAGACTCGAAAAAACGCCATCACCCTGGGCGCGGGACCGCAATTCAGCGCGACCGATGCTGCTGCGGCGAAAAGTAACCTATGCCAAGTTTTCAAGTTTTCGATGTAGCCGTTCGTGGTCAGCACGGCAAAGGCGGCATGAGCGTAGGAGGGAACCTTAATGTTCCGCTCGTGCTGCGCTCGGTCAATAGTGCATCGGCGGTGCAAACGGCGCCGGTTCCGGCCGTGCCGGCCGATGTCGCTCGTGCCGCACGAAATTACGTTCAGGCGACACCGGATTTGACGGGATTCCGCCACGCCGGTGGGTGGCCACGGGACGCGGCCTCCAAACCTCGCACCAGGCCTGCCGGCGTCCGGCCCGACCACGCCGTTCCGGGGGCTGCACCGCGCGCCAGGTCGGCTGGGCCTACCAGACCCGTAACCAGTCGACGAGCATGTTCGCGGGATAGGTGCCCGGACCCGGATCTCCGCCACCGGACCCGGCGACGGCGAGGTTGAACACCGTGTAGACGGTGTAGCCGGGGGCGTTGAACGGCCAGTCCGGCAGGGAGTCGGCCGGGACGTCGAAGTACGGCTGCGCACCGTCGACGTAGTCTTTCCAGAAGCGAATCCCGGTCTGGTCCCACTGACACCGCCAGGTGTGCCAGGCACTGTCCACCGCGATGTTGTGCGTCTTCCATTCACCGCCGTTGGATTTCGCGTGCACGGTGGTGGCCGAAGGCCAGTTGCCGTTGCCGTACCACTCGAGGACATCGATTTCGCCCTCGTCCTGGCCGCCCAGCCAGTAGGCCGGCCAGCAGCCGGCGGTCAGGCAGTTGAGCTTGATCCGGGCTTCCCAGGTATGGCCCACGCCGCCCCGCCACAGGCTCTGGACCTTGCCGCTGTTGTAGGTGGAGCCGTCTTTCGTGGCGCGCAGCACCAGGTTGGACTTGCCGTCGACGAAGACGTTCCGGCGATCGTCGCGGTACTGTCCGATGTTTTCGGGACGCTCCCAGTACGTCGGATCCTTGATCTGCTCGCGCGCTTGCGAGACCGCCCACTTCGAGGCATCCGGAGCCGAGCCCGCCGGGCCGTCGAATTCGTCCTGGAAGATGTAGCTTCCTGGGCCGCTGGGGGCGGCGGGCGCCGGCAGCCGGCCCGTCCGCGCGCTCCACCCGGGCGGGTAAGCCCTGGCCTCGGGGACGGCCAGCGCGGCTGCCAACACGCCGATCCCTGTCGTCAGGATCAGGCGGCGGCGGTCCATCTGCGGCATAAGCAAGCGACGATAGCAGCCGCGCCCTACGGGTTGAAACGGCAATTGTGTCAGTGGCTGCGGCTAGCATCCGAATCGCGGTCGGCCAGAAACCGGCGGCGGTACTGCGGCGGCAGATTATGGAGAATGCATTGTCAATTCACATCTCAATGCGTGATTTGGTCTCGGGATGGGTCGGCATGCTACCCCGACCGATTACCATCTGTTCGCAGTTTTGTGACTGAAGCTGGATTGCTTTGGGGAGGAGTCGACAGGTCGTGGCGAATTCATCTGAGGCGACGATTATTTCTCTTCGATCCCATTCGGCGTGGGTCGCGGCACAACAGCATGCCCGTGAGCGCAGGGAGGCGATGCTGCGCCACCCTTCGGGTCGCGCTGGTCGGCGCGCCGCCACGCCTGCAGACGCCGGTGTCACTGCCATCCGCGACGGCACGGGTTGCACCAGCACCACCGACACCGTGTT
>JAQTVU010000339.1 GCA_028706695.1 Mycobacterium sp. | reverse complement strand
GTCATTGGTAGTCAGGGGCGCGGTGTCCGCAGAACGGACCCGTTTCCCCATCCCCCTTTCAATCCGTGCGTGCGGTTTTCCCGCACACGGCTTACCGATGATCTTCTAGACATGGTTACGCAGCCTTCGGATAGCGGATGGTGCCGCGAAGCCGGTGCAGGCCGTGCCCGTTGAACCACTCCTCAGTCCACTGATCGGCGTGTCCAGCACGTAGATTGCGGCCCCGCTTCGTGACCATCAAGCAGAACAACCGTCCCGTGACGTACCAGTCGATCTGACGGAACTTCTCGGCGGCGTTACCGGTCCGAAAGTAGTGACCCCAGCCCCGCAAGATCGGATTCAACTCCGCAATCACCTCACGGATATCCGTTCCCGCCCGGTTACGGCCGGTACGGTCACGGACCTTATCCCGCAACCGGGCCATCGCCGTCTGACTGGGCCAGCGGTGCAGGCAATAGCGCACAATCCGGCGCTGCTCCCACAACCGCCCCGACATGCGCGCCCGGAAATGACAACCCAGAAAATCCAGGCCCTCCCGGCCCTCACGCAGGTCGACCACCTTCGTCTTGTCCGGATGCAGCCGCAACCCCAACGACGCCAGAATTTCCTCCACCGCCGCCAGAGCCGCACCCGCCTGGGCCGCACTGCGGCACAACACCACACCGTCATCGGCGTAGCGCACCAACTCACCCACCCCACGGCGGGCCAGTTCGGTGTCGAGCACGTGCAGATAGATGTTGGCCAACAACGGGGAAATGACCCCGCCCTGCGGGGTGCCCGCGACCGTCCGCGTCACCTCACCATCGACCAGCACCCCTGCCTGCAGCCACAAACGCAGCAATTTGAGCATCCTCCGGTCCGAGACCCGCCTGCCGACCTCAGCAAGCAGCCGATCATGGTCAATCTCGCCGAAGAAATTAGCGATATCAAACTCGACCACAAACGTGTGACCCTCAATGAACCCGGTACGAAGCCGTTCCATCGCCGCAGGAGCCGACCGTTTCGGCCGGAACCCATACGAGCACGACAGAAAGTCCGCCTCGAAAATCGGTTCCAACACAATCTTGGCCGCCGCCTGGACCACCCTGTCCCGCACCGTCGGAATGCCCAACGGCCGCACACCACCTCGTGGTTTCGGGATCTCCACCCGACGCGCCGGCGCCGGACGGTACACACCCCGGCGAAGGTCATGGCGCAACTCACGCAACATGCGGTCCACGCCGTAGTCCTCCACCGCAACCAAAGTGACACGATCCACCCCGGCCGCACCCTTGTTCTTACGCACCCGCTCCCACGCCTCCCACAAGACGTCACCCCTGTGGACACGGTCATACAGGGCATGGAAACGCCGACCCGAAGACTGCTTGGCCGCAGCCCATAGCGCGTGTTGCAGTTCTCGCACTTTCACCGGCGACGCCCGTAACGGCTCATCGTCAGCTACGCCAGGCCACGGCCTGTCAGGGTAGTTGGACCGAGACACCCCGGCCATGCCCTCGCGCCTACCCGCTTCACCCGCGTGATCAAAGTTGGGGCCCTTCCCTCCCGGCGCGTTATGTTGCACGCCGATCAGCGGTACTACGACCCCATCGGACTCCCGCTGCCCTCCAGAGAATTTCACCATCGGCTTATATCCTGGTCTTTGCCCGACGCAGGCCAGGCAGACGGGTCTCTCCTGTTCCGAACCAGACTGTGTGTACGTGCCGCCTCCCATACCCCGGAAAGACCCGACGAGCTGACCCCGGACCAGGGCTCGCCGGACATGGCCTTCGCCGTGACATGAGCGGCTCGGCCCTCCCGTTGCAACTGTGACGAGGCTGCAGAGTTCGCTTGACGCTACGGCCCGCACACTTGCTCCCTCCAAAGAGGCTTTCGACACCCCGCTCAGCCCGCCGCGTCTCCACGACGAACCGGGGCCTGCTACCCGGCGCTCCGATACCTACCGAGACGGGACTTCCACCCGCTAGTCCAATCCAACTTTCAGGACGCACCACGCCAGACAGTCTAGGGTCACGCCGCATGCCACGCCCGAGGCGCTGACCAAGGGCTGACCAAGGGCTGACCAAGGTTTGTGCCTGCCCCCGGCGGGTAGCCGCACAGGGCCCGCAAATAATGGAAGGGAGGATGACGATGACTGTTGAGACCGGCGACATTACCGGCACCAAAGACAAGAACTACAACCTGATTTGGTATACCGCGCAGTGCCTCAACAATGCGCTGCGGATGGAAACCTACATCAAGGACGCCGAGCGCGACGGCGACAGCGAGGTGGCCGACCTGTTCCGCAAAGCGCAGGCGGACAGCCGTAAGGGTGCCGAACTGGCAGAGAAACTGCTCGCCAAGCGGCTCTAGCAGCCAGCGTGTGGAACGGCCACGGCGCGTGGGCCCTTAGGCAGTGGCCGACGCGCCAACGCCGCCAGTGCCTGTCACCGCCAATGCCCCGCCCCGCCACTGCCCGCCACTGCCCGCTAATGCCGTAGCGCCGGCGCAAGATCCAGCCGTCAGGCCGGCGACAGGAATGCCCGCATCGCCGTCGAGTAGGCGGCCACGTCGTGCGCGCCCATCAGCTCGCGCGCTGAATGCATCGCGAGTTGGGCAGCGCCGATGTCGACGGTGGGGATGCCGGTGCGGGCCGAGGCCAACGGCCCGATCGTCGACCCGCATGGCAGGTCGGCCCGATGCTCGTAGCGCTGCAATCCGACACCGGCTTGGCGGCAGGCCAGCGCGAATGCTCCGGCCGTGCGCCCGTCGGTGGCGTACCGCAGATTCGGGTGCACCTTGAGCACCGGCCCGGCGTTGACCTGGATCGGGTGGCCGGGCTCGTGGCGCTCCGGGTAGTTGGGATGGGTGGCATGCGCCATGTCGGCCGATACCAGCAGCGACGCCGGCAGCCGGCGCAGGAAGTCTTCCCGGGCGCCCCCCGCACCGAGCACGATCCGTTCCAGGACGGTGCCCAAAAGGTTGGACTGCGCGCCGTGGTCGGATGACGAACCGACCTCCTCGTGGTCGAACAGCACCAGCACCGGCAGGAAATCGCGCGCCGCGGAGGCCGGCTCCAGGGCCAGCATCGCCTCCAGCCCCGCATAGCAGCTGGCCAGGTTGTCCAGCCGGGGAGCGCTCAGCAAGTCCGCGTCGGCGCCGACCACCGTCGAGGGCATCAGGTCGTGGGTCATCAAATCGGCGGCCAGCACCGCGGCGGCCGGCACGCCGGCGCGCTCGGCAACGTAATCCACGAACGATGCCGGCTGCTCGACCCCCCACACCGCGTTGAGGTGCCGCTGCGGGTCCAGAGTCAGCGATTTTCGGTCCTCGGCCAGGTGGATGGCCAGCTGCGGCACGCGCAGCACCGGGTCGTCGATTCGGACGAGCCGATGGCTGAGCCCGGCGCCGTCCCGCATCGTCAGTCGCCCGCTGATGCCCAGATCGCGATCCAGCCAAGAGTTGAGCCACGCTCCCCCGTATGGTTCCAGCGCGACCACCCGCCAGCCGGCCACCAGCCGGTCAGGATGCTGCTTGACCCGCAGGTTGGGGCTGTCGGTATGGGCGCCGATGATCCGGAACGGGGCGTCGGGCCCCGCAGAGTTCCAGGCGACCAATGAGCCGGCCCGCACGGTGAAGTAGCGGCCGGGGGTGTCCGGCCAGCGATCAGTTTCGCGGAGTTCGGTGTATCCGGCGTCCAGCAGCCGCCCGGCCACCGTGGCACAGACGTGAAACGGCGATGGCGAGGCGTCGATGAAGTCGCAGAGGCCTCGTGCACTGGCCGCCGACGTCCCGTCTTTTCGCTGCCCGGCCATGTTCACCATCATGGCTGTCGACGGTCCCGGGCCGCACGCTAGGGTCGACAGAGTGCCTCCGGTTCAGCCGCAACCCATTCTCGCGCCGGTGACGCCCGCCGCGATCTTCCTCGTGGTCACGATCGACGAGGGTGGCGAGGGGGCGGTGCACGATGCGCTGCCCGACCTTTCGGATCTGGTGCGCGCACTCGGGTTCCGCGACCCGGCCAAGCGGTTGTCGATGATCACCTCGATCGGTTCATGCGCCTGGGAACGATTGTTCAGCGGCCCGCGCCCGGCCGAGTTACATCCGTTCGTCGAACTGGTCGGACCGCGCCACACCGCCCCGGCCACCCACG
>JAQTVU010000338.1 GCA_028706695.1 Mycobacterium sp. | reverse complement strand
AATAGAGCCATCAGCAACACGAGCGCGTGTGTCAACGCGACCCTCCTGGTGGACAAACAGGCCGGCGACGGTAGGCGGCGACGACGGCCCAGCAAAGCACACCGGGCAATTCCAGGCGGACGCTAACACAGCCGCGGCCGCGCCGGTCGGTCAGAACCGGCAAAACCTGACGTCGGAGGCCAGGATCGCCTTGGCACCGATTGTGGCCAGTTCATCCATGATCTCGTTGACACCCCGGCGAGGTACCAGGGCGCGGATCGCCACCCAGCCGGGTTCGGCGAGCGGCGCGACGGTCGGCGACTCCAGGCCGGGGGTGATGGCGGTGGCTTTTTCCAGCACCGAGCGGGGGCAGTCGTAATCGAGCATCAGGTACTGCTGCCCGAACACCACCCCTTGGATGCGGGCCACCAGCTGATCGCGCGCCCTGCTCTGCTCGTCGCCGCCGTGGTCGGCGCGTTCGATCAACACGGCCTCCGAATCGCACAACGGCTCACCGAAGGCCACCAGGTTGTGCACGCTCAGGGTGCGACCGGAGCCCACCACGTCGGCGATCGCGTCGGCCACCCCGAGCTGCACCGAAATCTCCACCGCGCCGTCCAGTCTGATGACCGTGGCTTCAATCCCACGTTCCGACAAGTCTTTTCGGACCAGATTCGGGTAGGCGGTGGCGATCCGTTTCCCGGCCAGGTCGGCCGTCGTCCACGGGCGCCCGGCCGGCCCGGCGTAGCGAAAGCTGGACGAGCCGAATCCCAGCGCCAAGCACTCGCGCACCGCCGCTCCCGAATCGCGCACCAGGTCCCGTCCGGTGATGCCGAAGTCCAGCTGCCCCGAGCCGACATAGATGGCAATGTCCTTGGGCCGCAGGAAGAAGAACTCGACCTGGTTGACGGGGTCGACGACGGTGAGGTCCTTGGAATCGGTGCGGCGCCGGTAGCCGGCCTCCGCGAGGATCTCGCTGGCCGGCTCGCTCAGCGCGCCTTTGTTGGGAACCGCTACCCGCAACATGCTCACAGCTTCCGGTAGACGTCGTCGAGGGACAGCCCACGGGCCACCATCAGCACCTGGGTCCAGTACAGCAACTGGCTGATCTCCTCGGCCAGCGCCTCGTCGGGCTCGTGTTCGGCGGCCAGCCACACCTCACCGGCCTCCTCGAGGATCTTCTTGCCCAACCCGTGTATGCCACCGTCCAGGGCGGCGACCGTGGCGCTGCCGGCCGGCCGGGTGCGGGCGCGCTCACCGAGTTCGGCGAACAGATCCTCGAAGGTCTTCACGGCCAGCGATTGTGTCATGGCACGCCGGCCCTTCGCGAACGTCCCCGGATTGCCGGGATCGGCGCCGCCTCGGCGTGCCGACACGCGCCCTGGCGGTGAAACGTCAGACGTTGAAGTACTTGGCTTCCGGGTGGTGCAGGATGAAGGCGTCGGTGGACTGCTCTGGGTGCAGCTGCAGCTCCTCGGACAACGTCACGCCGATGCGCTCGGGCGCCAGCAGCTTCATCATCTTGGCCCGGTCCTCCAGGTTCGGGCATGCGCCGTAACCGAAGGCGAACCGGGCGCCCCGGTAGCCGAGCTTGAAGTAGTCCTCGACCGCCTCGGGGTCATCGGCGGACATCGATCGGTTCCCGGAGAACGTGAGCTCTTCGCGGATCCGGCGGTGCCAGTACTCGGCCAGCGCCTCGGTCAGCTGCACGCCGATTCCGTGCACTTCCAGGTAGTCGCGGTAGGAATTCGAGGCGAACAGCCGATTGGCGAAATCGGCGATCGGCGCGCCCATCGTCACCAGCTGGAACGGGAACACGTCCACCTGACCCCGTTCGGCCGCCAGCTGCCGGGACCGCACGAAGTCGGCGATGCACAGGAACCGGCCGCGCTGCTGGCGCGGGAAGGTGAACCGGTAGCGCTCGGCGGCGTCGGGCGCGGGCTCGGTGAGCACGACGACGTCGTCGCCCTCCGACACCGCCGGGAAGTATCCGTAGACCACCGCGGCGTGCGCCAGGATGCCGTCGGTGGACAGCCGGTCCAGCCAGTACCGCAACCGGGGGCGCCCCTCGGTCTCGACGAGTTCCTCGTAGGACGGCCCCTCGCCGCCGCGCGCGCCGCGTAATCCCCACTGGCCCAGGAACAGTGCGCGCTCGTCGAGCAGCGCGGCGTATTCGGCCACCGCCAGCCCCCTGACGACGCGCGATCCCCAGAACGGCGGCTGGGGGACCTCGACATCGGCCGCCACGTCGGAGCGCTCGGGCACCTCGACCGGTTCCTCGGCGGCCTTGCGCTGTTCGGCGATGCGCTTGGACCGTTCGTGGCGGGCCTTGCGCTCGGCTTCCTGCTCGCTGGCCTTGACGGCTTCGGGGCTGTCGGTGTCCGGCGTCTCCCCCCGCTTGGCGCTCATGATGGTGTCCATCAGCTTCAGACCCTCGAAAGCGTCTCGTGCGTAATGGACTTCGCCCTGGTAGACGTCGGCGAGGTCGTTCTCCACGTAGCTGCGGGTCAGCGCCGCACCGCCGAGCAGCACCGGAAACTTCTCCGCGACGCCCCGGCCGTTCATCTCCTCGAGGTTTTCCTTCATCACCACGGTCGACTTCACCAGCAGGCCCGACATGCCGACCACGTCGGCGCTCTTGTCCTCGGCCACTTCCAGGATGTTGGCGATCGGCTGCTTGATGCCGATGTTGACCACCTCGTAGCCGTTGTTGCTCAGGATGATGTCGACCAGGTTCTTGCCGATGTCATGCACGTCGCCCTTGACGGTGGCCAGCACGATGCGGCCCTTGCCCTGGGCGTCCTGCGAGCGCTCCAGGTGCGGTTCCAGGTAGGCCACCGCGGTCTTCATCACCTCGGCCGACTGCAGCACGAACGGCAGCTGCATCTGCCCGGAGCCGAACAGCTCGCCGACGGTCTTCATGCCCGACAACAGGTCCTCGTTGATGATGGCCAGCGGCGCCTTCTCGGCCATGGCCTCGTCGAGGTCGGCCTCCAGGCCGTTGCGCTCGCCGTCGACGATGCGCCGCGCCAGCCGCTCGAACAGCGGCAGTTTGGCCAGTTCGGCGGCGCGGGATTCCCTCGACGATGCCGCCGAGACGCCCTCGAACATGGCCATGAGTTCCTGCAGCGGGTCGTAGCCCTCGCGGCGGCGATCGTAGACGAGGTCCAGCGCCACGCCGCGTTGTCCCTCGGGTATCCGGTTGATCGGCAGGATCTTGGAGGCGTGCACGATCGCCGAGTCCAGGCCGGCTTGCCGGCACTCGTGCAAAAACACCGAGTTGAGCACTTGGCGCGCGGCCGGATTGAGGCCGAACGAGATGTTGGACAGCCCCAGCGTGGTCTGGACGTCGGGGTGGCGTCTTTTCAGTTCCCGGATCGCCTCGATGGTCTCGATGCCGTCTTTGCGCGACTCTTCCTGCCCGGTGGCGATGGTGAAGGTCAGGCAGTCGATGAGGATGGAGGACTCGTCGACACCCCAGTTCCCGGTGATGTCGGCGATCAGGCGCTCGGCGATCTCCACCTTCTTCTCCGCGGTGCGGGCCTGCCCCTCCTCGTCGATGGTCAGCGCGACCACCGCGGCGCCGTGCTCGGCGACCAGCTCCATGGTCTTGTGGAAGCGTGACTCCGGGCCGTCGCCGTCCTCGTAGTTCACCGAGTTGATGGCGCAGCGGCCCCCCAGGTGCTCGAGGCCCGCCCGCAGCACCGCGGTCTCGGTGGAGTCCAGCATGATCGGCAGCGTCGAGGCCGTCGCCAGCCGGCTGGCCAGCGCCACCATGTCGGCCGCGCCGTCGCGGCCCACGTAATCCACGCACAGGTCCAGCAGGTGCGCGCCGTCGCGGGTCTGGTCCTTGGCGATGTCCAGGCACTTCTGGTACTCCTCGGCGATCATCGCCTCACGAAATGCCTTGGAGCCGTTGGCGTTCGTGCGTTCCCCGATCACCAGCACGGAGGCTTCCTGCTGGAACGGCACGGCGCTGTACAGCGACGACACCGACGGCTCGTAGGCGATGTGCCGCTCGCCGCGCGGCCTGCTGCCGTCGTTGAACGGGGCGACGGCGGCGGCGACCTCTCGGATGTGCGCGGGAGTGGTGCCACAGCAGCCACCGACCAGCGCGAGGCCGAACTCGGCGATGAAACCGGCCAGCGCGTCGGCCAGATCCCGCG
>JAQTVU010000337.1 GCA_028706695.1 Mycobacterium sp. | reverse complement strand
TGAGACTCTCGGGGGGCGCCGACCGGGCGACGATCTTCCGGATCGCGTCGACCGACGCGTTGCCCAGGGTGCTGCCCTGGTCACCGGCCAGGTTGAGCTGGACGTAGGCGGCCTTGCCGTCGCGGCTCTGGTCACCGGCGGCGGTGAGGGGATCGCCCCAGACGTTTTGGACGTGCTGCACGTGCTTGGGGTCCGCCTCCAGCTTTTTGATCAGCCCGTCGTAGTAGCGGTGCGCCTCCGCGCCGAGCGGCTTGTCGCTCTCCAGAATGATCATCGCGATGCTGTCGGAGTCGGACTCGTGGAATTTCGCGCCGATGTGCTTGGCGGCGATCATCGCCGGCGCGTCTTGCGGTGACATCGTCACCGCGTGGGTTCGCGCGACGGACTCGATCGGCGGCACCAGCACGTTGACGGCGACGGTCACGAGCAGCCACGCGATGAGGATCGGCACCGCGAAGGCGCGGACGAACCGCATGAACCTCGGGCGGGACTCTTGATCGGTACTCATGCGGCCTTTACCAGGCACGACGTCTGGGCGTGGTGCCCGGCCGCGGTTCTTTCGTCCTTCACCTCACCGTTGACGGTGATCCGGCAGCCGATGTTGTCGCTGTTGCCCTGCGCCACCACGTTGGCGATCACCGCCGGCACCGTCGTGTCGACCGTGTACATCCAGGGCAGGCTGGTGAAGCTCGCCTCTTCGGGCTGGGCGTTCATGTTCAAGTAGCTCACGCTTCCCGTGGTGTCGCTGGGCCCGTAAACCTCGTACGTGACCCGCTTGACGTGGAACGGCTCGAGCGGTTCAGCGCTGCTGCCGGTCGCGGTGAAAATCTCCTCCGAGCCGAACACGCCGCGAAGCCGCACGACGGCGATGCCACCGAGGACCACCGCCACCGCGACGACAAGTGGAACCCAGGCCCGCTTGAGAAAGGCCAACATTGGTGCTTCCTTTCACTCGTGGCCCAGTTTTATCAGTTCCCAGTTTCACGCGTCCACCGCCGCAGCAAACAGGGTCATTCGACCCTGGCGGCAGTCATCGGGCATAAGAACGGGATCGGGTCGACTGCTGACATCCCCACTCCCCTCCCGTTCGCGGCTCCGGATCGAGCCCGCCGCACAATTTACACCATACCCCCCACCGTATTTTGACGGCCCGCTCGGAGGGTTCGAAAGCGCACTGTGGCGGTGCGTTGAACCGGTCAATCCCCCGCTGGGAGGCCATAACTGGCGGCGATTGGCGGCCGGGGGACGGAACAACCCGTCCGGCGCCGGAATTGGGCGGTGGCTGTTCCCAGGTGCGCGCCGAAGCGCCGGCACGGCGGGGCGGTCGGCCCGTCCGCGGCCGCGCGGCGGTGTGGGTTCGGCGGTCCGGCGCGGTGCGCGCGCCCGACACCGCGCCCGGTTCCTCTGCGGGCGCGACGTATTCGCCGCGCATCGACCACCACCGCCCCCGCAGCCGATTCCGGCCGTGTTGGCAGTCTTTGCACGCCGACCGGGTATGCGCAACGATGCAGGGATGCGGTGCGAGGTGGCACGTGAGGCGCTGTCTGCCCGGTTGGACGGCGAGCGTCCGCACGTGCTCGCCCAGCAGGTCGACGCCCATCTGGAATCCTGCCGCGGTTGCCGCGCCTGGCTGATCGGCGCGGCGGCGCAGACCCGCCGGCTGGCCTCGCTCGAACCCGGCCCGGCGCCGGATCTGGTCGAGCGGATCATGGCGGGCATCGTCGGCGAGCCGCTCGGCCCGCGGCGCGGCCGGCTGCCCGCGCTGCGGTGGCACTACCGCCGGTGGGCGCTGATCGGTGTCGGTCTGTTGCAGGTGGCGATCGCGGCGGCCCAGATCAGCGGCATCGATTTCGGCATGGTCTCGGCACACATGCACGGGGCGACGTCGGGAGCGCATCTGCTGCACGAGTCCACCGCGTGGTTGCTGGCGCTGGGTCTGGCCATGGTCGCCGCCGGCATTTGGCCCGTCACCGCGGTCGGTGTCGCGGCGATCAGCGGGGTGTATTCGGTGGCGCTGCTGAGTTATGTGGCCATCGACGCTTTCCATGGGGAGGTGACCGCGGCGCGGGTCGCCAGCCATCTGCCCGTGTTGCTCGGGCTGGTGTTCACGTTGCTGGTGGCGCGCGACCGCGCGGGTACGCGGGCCCGGGAAACCGTCGGTGTCCCGGCGGAGGCCGAGCTGCCCGCCGTCCGCCCGGCCGCCCGACGCCGCGGGGGCCATCTGCGGCCGGTCAACCGCACGTCTACGACGACCCGTCGTAGACGGGTGGGGCCGGTCCCACTAAAGTATTCGGCCATGACCGCGTCCAGCGACGAGGAGGCCGTCACCGAGCTGGCTTTGGCCGCCGCACGCGGGAACGCGCGGGCGCTCGAGGCTTTCATCAAGGCGACCCAGCAAGATGTGTGGCGGTTTGTGCGCTACCTGTCGGACGCGGGCAACGCCGAGGATCTGACACAGGAGACCTTTCTGCGCGCGGTCGGTGCCATCGAGCGGTTCTCCGGACGGTCCAGCGCCCGAACCTGGCTACTGGCCATCGCGCGCCGTGTCGTCGCCGATCACATCCGCCGCGTGCAGTCGCGGCCGCGCAGCGCGCCGGGCGCCGACCCGGAACAGGCGCGGGGCGGGGACCGCGCGGCCCGCGGATTCGAAGACCTGGTCGAGGTGACCACGATGATGGCCGGCCTGCGCACCGAACAACGCGAAGCGCTGCTGCTCACCCAGCTGCTGGGCCTGTCCTACGCCGAGGCCGCAGCGGTGTGCGGCTGCGCGGTGGGCACCATCCGGTCCCGGGTGGCCCGCGCCCGCGATGCGCTGTTGGCCGACGGCGACCGCCAAGACCTGACCGGCTAGCAAAGCCCGGTCACCCATTCGGCGGCCTGCCGCACCGTGCCGACCTGCCGCACACCTGCCGGCAATGGCGGACGCGCCACCATCACCACCGGAACATCCAGCGCCGCAGCGGCTTCCAGCTTCGCCCGGGTCATGTCCCCGCCGCTGTTCTTTGTCACCAGAGCGTCGATGCGGTGCTCACCCAGCAGGACCAGTTCGTCGTCGTAGCGGTACGGGCCCCGCGACAGCAGCAGCCGGTGGCGGCGCGGCAATGCGGTGCTGTCCGGCGCGGTGACCGCGCGGATCAGAAACCACGCGTCGCTGCCGGCGAAGGCGCGCACCCCGGACCGGCCGGTGGTGAGGAAGACCCGTGAAAACCCCTGTCGCTGCACGATCGCGGCGGCCTCGGTATCGGATTGCACCAGCAGCGCGGCGCCGGGGTCCCACGCCGGGCGGGCCAACACCAGATGCGGCACGCCCAGTTGCCCGCACGCCTTCGCGGCGTGCGCCGTCATGGTCGCCGCAAACGGATGGGTGGCGTCGACGACGGCGTCGATCCGCTCGTCGCGCAGCCAGCGCCGCAGACCGTCGACCCCGCCGAATCCGCCGATGCGTACCGGGCCGACCGGCAGGGCGGGGTCGGGCACCCGGCCGGCCAGCGAGCTGACGATGTCGACGCGCGGGTGCAGGGCTTTGGCCAACGACCGAGCCTCGCCGGTACCGCCGAGCAGCAACACCCTGGTCAATGCCGCTTCCCCCGCTGCCGCCCGGTGGAGTACAGGTAGCTGTCGGCGAACCCCCCCGCGTCCAGCACATCACCGACGACGATGACCGCGGTCTTGGTGATGCTGGCCGCGTGCATCTGCCCGGCGATGTCGCAGAGCCTGCCGCGCAGCACGCTCTGCTGCGGCCAGCTCGCGAACGCCACGACCGCACAGGCGGTCTCGGGTCGGTAGCCGCCGGCCAGGAGCTGCGGAACGACCGCGTCGATCTGGGCGGCGGCCAGGTGCAGCACCAGGGTGGCGCCCGATCCGGCCAGCGCGGCCAGCTCTTCGCCGGGCGGCATCGGGGTCGAAAGGGTCGCGACCCGGGTCAGCGTCACCGTCTGCGCGACCCCGGGTACGGTGAGCTCACGTTTCAAAGCGGCTGCGGCCGCGGCGAATGCCGGTACCCCCGGCACGATTTGGTAGTCGATGCCCAACGCGCCGAGCCGACGACACTGCTCGGCCAGGGCGCTGTAGAGTGACGGGTCGCCGGAGTGCAGCCGCGCCACGTCGCATCCGTCGGCGTCGGCGGCGGCGAGTTCGGCGACGATCTGCTCG
>JAQTVU010000336.1 GCA_028706695.1 Mycobacterium sp. | reverse complement strand
TTCCCGTCCACCCCGGCCAGTGCCGCGGCGACCAGCCGGATCGCCGCGCCATGGCTGACGACGACGATGTCGCCGTTCCAGTCGCCGTCGTCGAGGTAGCGCATCCGCAATTCGGTGAGCACCGGAATGTAGCGGTCCAGCACGTCATAACCGGTCTCACCGCCGGGCAGGACCACGTCGAGCTCGCCCAGGTGCCACCGCTCGTAGATGGCGTTGAACTCGGCGACCGCGTCGTCGTCGCTGCGGCCCTCCAGAATCCCGACCTGGACTTCATGGATGCCGACGACCTCGGTGGCGGCCACCTCGACTTCGGCGCCGATCACCGCGGCGGTCTGCGACGCCCGCACGGCCACCGAATGCGCGAGCAACGACGGGCGCCCGAAGCCGCGGGCGAACGCGCGGGCCTGGTCGCGGCCCGACGGCGTCAGCCCCGCGCCCGGCGGGCGGGTATCCAGCCTGCGCTCGACGTTGCCGTACGACTGGCCGTGCCGCAGCAACACCAAACGACCGCTCACGATTGGGGTCCTCCCGGTCCGAAGAGGGCCGCGGGCTTTCCTGCCCGCAGCCGTGCCAGCCAGCGCGCCGCCTCGTCGGTGGGCGGCGGTGACACCCCGGCGGCCGAACCCGTCGGCCAGGATCCCAGATATCGCACATCGGCACAACGCCGGCGCAGCGCCTTGAGCGCCTCGGCGACGGCGCCGTCGTCGACGTGACCGACGCAGTCGACGAAGAACACGTAGGTGCCCAGCTGGATGCGCGTGGGTCTGGATTCGATCCGGGTGAGATCGACGCCGCGGATGCCGAATTCGGCGAGCGCGGCCAGCAGGGCGCCGGGCCGGTTGTCCATCCACAACACGACCGAGGTGCGGTCCGATCCGGTGCGGTCCGGCGGCGGCCCGGGCGCACCGACCAGGAGGAAGCGGGTGCGGGCATTGGGTTCGTCGACGACGCCGGCGGCCAGCGCGGCCAGGCCCCGCTGCTCGGCGGCCAAGGGCGAGGTCACCGCCGCGTCCACGTCGCCGTCGGCCACCTGCCGCGCCGCGTCGGCGTTGGAGTACGCGGGCCGCAGTTCGGCGCCGGCCAAGTACGCGGCTAGCCAGCGCCGCACCTGGGCCGCCGCCACCGGAAAGGCCGCCACCGTCCGCACCTGAGATGCGCTGCGGCCCGGTTTGACCACGATGGAAAACGCCACGTCCAGCGTCGTCTCGGCGAATACCTGCAGGGGCGTGCCGGTGGAGAGGCTGTCCAGGGTGGACATCACCGATCCGTCGATCGAGTTCTCGATCGGCACACACGCGAAGTCGGCAGCACCCTGGCGGACGGCCTCCAGCGCCGCGGACGCGCTGTCCATCGGCAGGTGTCGCAGCGCGCCCGGCCCCCGCTCGGGGATCAGGCCGGCGGCCGTCAGCTGCCGCAGCGCCGCCTCGGTGAACGTCCCCTCCGGACCGAGATAAGTGATGCGGGCCACCCTCCAACCCTAGCGGCGCCCGGCTCGAACCCATCGTTGCGCACCAATGACCGCGGAACGCGGGTGGTGTTCTCCGGCGCGATCGGCGCCCAGCCCGTCGGCGCAGCGGAGTTGCTCCGCGCCCGGCCCGATCCGTCCTGCGGGATGGAACCCGGGTTGCTGGGGGATCTGGCCACCGCCCGCGACGCCGCGCTCCCCCGCTGCGGAGTCCAGGTCGCCGGTTGCGGCTCGGACGGTAACGGCCTGCGGTTCGGCGGGTAAATTACCGGGGTGAACGGCGCCTCATCCCAACGTCGGCGGCCCAAGGGGGCGGCGCCCGCGGAGCCGTCGCAGGTGATCCGCAGGGAAAGGCGCCCGCCGCACGCGCCGGTCTGCGGCGCTGCGGCGCGGCCTGGGCCCCCACCACCGCCGCCCGTACCGCCCGCGGCCCGCCGCCACGAGCGCCGCTGGGCGCGGTTGTTGGGGCTGAGTTTGCTGATCGGCCCGTTGCTCGGCGTCGCCACCGTCCTGGGCGGTGCCGGGTGGCTCGACACGACACTGCACCGCCGGCCGGTGCTGAGCGACTATCCCGATCGGCCCGCAGCGGGCCGCGGCACCAACTGGCTGCTCGTGGGCTCGGACGGCCGGCAGGGCCTGACGGCCGCGCAACAAGCCGAGCTGGCCACCGGCGGGGACATCGGCAGCAGCCGCTCCGACACCCTCCTGCTGGTGCACCTGCCGGAGTTGGGAAGCGGCCGGCCGGCGACGATGGTATCCATCCCGCGCGACTCATACGTACCGATCCCCGGTCATGGCAGGGACAAGATCAACGCCGCGTTCGCGATGGGCGGCGCGCCCCTGCTGGTGCGGACGGTGGAGCGGGTCACCGGCCTGCGCCTCGATCACTACGCCGAGATCGGGTTCGGGGGGTTCGCCGCCCTGGTCGACGCCGTGGGAGGCGTCACCGTCTGCCCCAGCACGCCGATTGACGATCCGCTGGCCGGCATCGACCTGCCCGGCGGTTGCCAGGTGCTCGACGGCCGCAGCGCGCTGGGATACGTCAGGACGCGGGACTCGCCGCGCGCAGACCTGGACCGCGTGGTCGCGCAGCGGCAGTTCTTGTCGGCGCTGTTGCGTCGCGCCGTCCGCCCGGCATTCTGGCTGAATCCGTGGAACTGGTACTCGGTGCCGCATGCGGCGGCCGACGCGCTGACTTTCGACCGGGGCGACCACGTATGGGACCTGGCCCGGCTCGGCTGGACGCTGCATGCAGCGACCACGACGACGACCGTTCCGATCGGCGCGCTGGCCGTCAGCGACGCCGGGTCGGTGGTGGTGTGGAACCACGACCTGGCCGGCAAGTTGTTCGACGCGCTGGCCGCCGACGCGCCGGTGCCCGCAGCCGCCCTGGACGGCCAGCCCGATAGCTAACGGGCCTCGTCGGCGCGACCGCCCTGCAACCAGGCCTTGGTGCGGCCCGGGTGGTGCGTGGCGAGCCAGGCCACGCCGACGTCACGGCAGAAGTCGATGTCCTGGTAGTCGTCGACGTTCCAGCAGTACACCGCCCGGCCCTGCGCGACGGCACGGTCGACCAGCTTCGGGCAGTCCTTCAGCGTCGCCAACGAGGGCCCCACGGCGGTGGCGCCGACGGCCGTGACCGCACTGCTGGTCAGGTACCGCGCGGTCTTGCCCAGCAGCACCGTCGGCAACAGCGGTGCAGCGCGGCGGATCCGCCACACGGCGGCCGCCGAGAACGACATCACCACCGCGCGCGAGCGGTCGGCGGAGGCGGGGGCGGCGATCCCGAAGCGGTGCAGCGCCGCGAGCAGCTTGCTTTCCACCAGCGAGCCATAACGAACCGGATGCTTGGTTTCGATGAAAATCTTCACCGGCCGGCGCCAGTCCAGCACGAGTGTTATCAGGTCATCCAGCGTCAGCAGGCTGGTGTCACCGTGCGTGCCGTCTGCGCGCCAGCTGTGGTGCCAGGCGCCGTACTCGAGCTCGCGCAGCTGAGCCACCGTCATCGTGCTGACCAGTCCAGCTCCCGTCGAGGTCCGGTCCAGTCGGCGGTCGTGGACGCACACCAAGTGGCCGTCGCGCGTCAGCCGCACGTCACACTCCACACCGTCGGCGCCCTCTTTGAGCGCCAGGTCATAGGCCGCCAGTGTGTGTTCCGGCCGGCCAGCCGAGGCGCCGCGATGGGCGACCACAAAAGGATGCCCGGCGAGCACCTCGTCGGCCCACGTCATGACCACTATGCTGCCGGTTCCCGCCGCCGCAGTTCAACCGGGCCTGCGGACGCGTGCGCCGACGGCCGATCCGGGCTCACCGCAACCCAGCGGTGGGCGGGACGTTCGACCGGCTTGCGTTCGAACCCGTCGAAGACGCGCGCAGCAGCGGCCACGGTGCCCGCCGCGAGCAGATACGCGAAAACCATCGCGACGGTGTTGTTGGCAATGCCCTGGGCATCGGTCGCAAACCCGGTGACGATGGCCCAGGCGCCCACCAGATAGCTGCACACCCAGCCAACCCACCACTCCATGATGGGCTTCCGCAGCCGGGCGTACTGGTCCTCCAGCAGCGCCAGCTCGATGACGTACACGGGCGCCCACAGCAGGTTGGCGCCGGGCACCGCGCACCCGGCCCACAACGCTCGCACGGAACGTGGCTCGGGGAAGCCGCGACGCGCGAACACCGCGGCGCGCCGCGCGAC
>JAQTVU010000335.1 GCA_028706695.1 Mycobacterium sp. | reverse complement strand
TTCTTCGAGACCTTGCCCGGCCGCGACAAGCCCCTCGGGTCGCCGGGTGGAGCCAAGATGAGCCGGCTCGGCGTCGACACACCGTTGGTGGCGAGCTTGCCCAAGCAGGACGCTCGGCCAGCGTGAGCATGATCGAGAGGTCATCCGATGAGCCATCGGGTCGCCGTCGCGATCTGCTGCAGGTGTTGACGGCAGCCGCCGAGCCGATGAAGTATCGGCGACGGCCGAGTGGAGCACGTCCAGCCGGACGTCGAACGACCGGGACGACCTCCCCTCATGTTTCCCTCATGTTTCGCGCGTTTTCCGCGGCGCCGGCGTTTTGAGCTGCCGCCCCATGCACGGGCCCGCGGCCAGCGCCCTGGCACCCGGATTGGCGTTTGGCGGCCACGTTCCCCGTACGAATGCGCGGAATACAGGATTCGATCGTCTCATCGGCGTCAGCTTGGCGTGTCACTCGGCCCCGCAGAGCCGACCACAGCCGAACTCATGGCCCGGCTTTGTGGCCTTGGCCGTCGTCGGCCAAATATGTGACGGTGTACCACCGCCGAGCCGGTCGGGCATGCGGGTCGTATTCCCCGGTCGCGGTCACCTGCTCCACCCGAACGTCCGTCAGGTGGGGATTATGCACGCGGATACGGTCTTCGAGCTCGGCAAGTAGCGCGCCACCGATCACCGTGGCATCCGCAAGCGCCCTTCCCTCATACCTGGCCCAACTCATGCCGTACATTTTGCTCCGGCCGTTTCGCCGCGCGACCGCCGTCGCGGGCTTTTGCCGTCACGGCGAGGATGGATGGTCGAGACAGCGCGGTCGCGGGTGACGAGTGTCGGAATTACCCGCCGACACGCACCGGCGACGTGTAGCGCCGTGAATTGCCACGGTGTCCGCGCGTTAGTGTGCTGTCGTCGCCTACAGCGAACAAGCCGATAGAGCCGATAGAAAAGTTGAGCAACTTCATGACCACAACAGCGGAAGCTTCGGCGCTCGAATCGCGCGTCGGCCATTACTACGCGATGGACGGCAGCTATCTGGTCGGGCGCGAAAAGGTACGCGAGTACGCCCGCGCCGTGCAGGACTACCACCCCGCACACTGGGATGTCGCCGCCGCCGCGGAGCTGGGCTATGCGGGTCTGGTGGCGCCGCTGACGTTCACCTCGGTTCCGGGTATGACCTGTAATCGCCGCATGTTCGAATCGGTGGTCGTCGGTTATGACACTTACATGCAGACCGCGGAAGTCTTCGAGCAGCACCGCCCGATCGTGGCCGGCGACGAGCTGCATGTCGACGTCGAATTGTCGTCGGTGCGCAGGTTGGCTGGCCGAGACTTGATCACCGTGACCAACACGTTCACCGACACTGCGGGCGAGCGGGTACATGCCCTGCACACCACCGTCGTCGGCATCACCGCCGAGGATGTCGATCCGGCGGTAAAGACGACGGTGCCGAACATCATGATGCATGACGTGGATCTCCTGGAGATCGGCAAATCCGACGCCCCTTACCAGAAGACGACCCGACCGGAGGCCGAGGTCCGGATGGCCGTCGAGGGCTCGACACGCACGCCGAAAACGGGATCTTTCGACGACCTGAGGGTCGGCGACGAGCTACCGGTGCGCCATGCCCGACTGTCCCGCGGCGACCTGGTGAATTATTCCGGTGTGGCGGGAGACGCCAACCCGATTCACTGGGACGAGAGCATCGCGAAACTCGCCGGGCTGCCCGATGTGATTGCCCACGGAATGCTCACCATGGGGTTGGGTGCCGGGTTCGCCTCCGCATGGTCGGGCGACCCCGGGGCGGTCACCCGCTACGCGGTTCGGCTGTCCCAGCCGGCGATCGTGTCCGCCGCGGAAGGCGCAGACATCGAATTCAGCGGCCGGATCAAGTCCCTGGATCACGAGACCCGCACCGCTGTCGTCCTCGTCGCCGCAAAGTCCGTCGGGCGGAAAATCTTCGGCCTGGCGACGTTGAACATCCGCTTCCGCTGACCCGGCGCCGCTGCCGAGTGGCTCCGGTAACCCGGTAGCTCGTAGGAGAATGGGTCCTGACGGGCTGCAGGGTTGATGATCCGGTGATGACCTATGACGCGAGCATGCGGGTGTGGCGCACGATGGGCACGGCGGCGGGCTCCGCGGCGGTCGAGGTCAACGAGGGCGAGATGGTAGTTCACATTGTCCACCGGCGGCGGCTGCGCAGGTCCCCGACCTGGCGACGTGCTGCAACTTGACGGAACCGCGTTGACGCCGTTGGCATCATCGGGTCCTTGACACCCGGCACAAACGCCTCGATGCGCGCGACAGATCCGCGAGCGCTTGGGCAGACGCGGGGACCTCAGTCACGCATGATCACCCGGGCAAGGCATAGCTCGGGTTCGACGAACGGCTCAAGCTCCACCTGCGTCGCGGGCCCGGACGCGGCCAAACCCTTCTCACCCGTTACCGGCGTTGCGGCCAGGCCCCGCAGCAGTCCCCGGTGCAAGGCGCACGCCACGTCGGGGTGGGCTATCGCCAGGTCCCGGACCGGGCAGTTGTGCAGACGAATGGTCCGCTGGCCGCCGGCGGTCGTTCTTTCGGCCGCAGTCAGCTCCGGGACGAATCCCATTCGGCTGAACACCCTTGCGATGTTGGCCGATCGCGCCTCAAGGGCAGCATTTTCCGAAACGGATTGCCCCGCGGCCTCTTCCCGGGGTGCGTTGTCCATGATCCGCTGGGCCCAGCGCTGGCCGGCGGATTCGGCACGGCGGCGCCGCGTGTGGGCGGTACTGCCCAGTTCCAGCGCAAGGATCTCGGCCAGGAGTCGGTAGTCCAGTCGTTCTCGCACCGTGCGGTAGCCGGTGCGGGGACGGCCGACACGTGCCCGGGTGATCCGGGTACGTTCGACGACCCCGTCGTCGCATAGCGCATCAAGGTGGAATCGTACCGTCGTCGTGTGCAATCCCAGCTGGGTGGCGAGTTCGACCGCGTCGACCGGGCGGTCGTGCTTGCGAACCAGTTCCAGGATCCGCCGGCGTTGCCAGTTGCGCACCGGGCGCTGCGGAGGCACGGCCGGGTTCTCGTTGTGTTTGCCCATGCCGTGTGTCCTGTCGCCCGGTCGCCTGCCAGCAATTTAATGGATAGCAGTCATCAATACTAGCTCACCACCCGAGTCGCCGTGCATTACGAACGACGCTGCGGCAGCGCCGAACACCTTCGGGTGGCGATGGCGGCCGGGGTCTGGACCGCCAAGGCGGACCGCTTTTCCGCCCCGGACAATCCCGCGCACCCCCGCCGACTGCGTAACCGACCACCAGCGGCACCGCACGATGCGGGCCACCTGTTCCTGGGGCACCCGGCCCTAGCCCGCGATCGGTTTTCGGGCGGGCGCCCCGGGGATTACCTGCTGCGGGCTTCGGGTACCCGACGCGGGTAGCGATCATGTACTGAACGCAGGGAGGGCAATTTCCGTGACCCAGTTCACAGTCCCGGGCTTGACCGACAAGCAGGCGGTCCGCCTCGCCGAGCTGCTGCAAAAGCAGCTGAGCACGTACAACGATCTGCATTTGACGCTCAAGCATATCCACTGGAATGTGGTGGGCCCCAACTTCATCGGCGTCCACGAGATGATCGACCCGCAGGTCCAGGCGGTGCGCGGGTACGCGGACGAGGTCGCCGAGCGCATCGCGACCCTGGGAGCGTCGCCGCTGGGCACACCGGGGGCGATCATCAGGGACCGCACGTGGGACGACTACTCGGTCGGCCGCGACCGCGCGCAAGCACACCTGGCGGCTCTGGATCTGGTCTACACCGGTGTGATAGAAGACCTCCGCAAGGCGATCGACGAAACCGAGGCACTCGATCGGGTCACGCAGGACATGCTGATCGGTGAGGCCGCCTCGCTGGAGAAGTTCCAGTGGTTCGTGCGAGCGCATCTGGAAAGCGTGGGCGGCCAATTGGCCCACCAGGGCTCCGCTACCGAACGAGATGCCGCCAGCAGCGCCCGAAGCAGCTAGGGGCTCGCCGGCGGTTGCGATCGACGCTCCGGCGAACTGTCTTGCTGGGCGCGTCGGCAGTTACCCACGGCGCGGAGGCGTTACCGGGTGGTAGCAGACGGATAACTGGATACGTGTATCACGTTCGCCGCTACGACTTTCGGGAACTTTCGGGGACTTTCGGGTTGGTACGCTCGGCGGCGTG
>JAQTVU010000334.1 GCA_028706695.1 Mycobacterium sp. | reverse complement strand
GCGGCGGCGGCACGCCCGCCAAACTTCTGGTCTTCGACTACCACCCCCAGGTCGACGACGAGCGCGAAGCCGTGGAAACGGCCCGCGCGCAGCTGCAAGGGACCGCGGTGACGGTCCAAACCCTGGCCGAGCTTCTCGACCGCGGCACGGCGCTGCCCCAGGCGCCGGTCGCGGCTCCCCGGGAAGATGACCCGCTGGCGCTGCTGGTCTACACCTCCGGCAGCACCGGCGCACCCAAGGGCGCCATGTATCCGCAGAGCAACGTCGCCAAGATGTGGTTCAGGTCCAGCAGTAACTGGTTCGGACCGAGCGCCGCGTCCATCACGCTCAACTTCATGCCGATGAGCCACGTGATGGGCCGCGGCATCCTCTACGGCACCCTGGGCAACGGCGGCACCGCCTACTTCGCGGCCCGCAGTGACCTGTCGACGCTGCTGGACGACCTTGCGCTGGTGCGGCCCACCGAGCTGAACTTCGTGCCCCGAATCTGGGAGACCCTGTTCGGCGAATTCCAGCGCCAGGTCGACCGCCGGGTGTCCGACGCCACCGAACGGGCCGCGGTCGAAGCCGAGGTCCTGGCCGAGCAGCGCGAGTTCGTCCTGGGCGGGCGGTTCATCTTCGCGATGACTGGCTCCGCGCCCACCTCCTCCGAGCTGCGTAAATGGGTCGAGGCCCTGCTCGAGATGCATCTGACGGACGGCTACGGCTCCACCGAGGCCGGGATGGTGCTGCTCGACGGCCGAGTGCAGCGCCCGCCGGTCATCGACTACAAGCTGGCCGACGTCCCCGAGCTGGGCTACTTCGGCACCGACCGGCCGTATCCGCGGGGGGAACTGCTGCTCAAGACCCAGAACATGTTCCCGGGCTACTACAAGCGGCCCGAGACCACCGCCGAGGTGTTCGACACCGACGGGCATTACCGCACCGGCGACGTCTTCGCCGAGATCGCACCCGACCGGCTGGTCTACGTCGACCGCCGCAACAACGTGCTCAAGTTGGCCCAGGGCGAGTTCGTCACCCTGGCGAAGCTCGAGGCGGTGTTCGGCACCAGCCCGCTGATCCGGCAGATCTACGTCTACGGCAACAGCTCACAGCCCTACCTGCTGGCCGTGGTGGTGCCGACCGAAGAAGCCCTGGAGCGCTGGGACCTCGACACGCTGAAGCCGAAGATCGCCGATTCGCTGCAGAGCGTCGCCAAAGAGGCCGGCCTGCAGTCCTACGAGGTGCCGCGCGACTTCATCATCGAAACCGAACCGTTCAGCACGGCGAACGGTCTGCTGACCGACATCCGAAAACTGGCGTGGCCCAAGCTCAAGCAGCACTACGGCGAGCGGCTGGAGCGGCTCTACGCCGAACTGGCCGAGGGACAGGCCAACGAGCTCGTCGAGCTGCGCCGCAGCGGTGCCGAAGCGTCGGTGCTGCACACGGTGTGCCGGGCCGCAGGCGCCCTGCTGGGCGCCGGCGGCTCCGACCTGTCCCCCGACGTCCACTTCACCGACCTGGGCGGGGACTCGTTGTCGGCGTTAACGTTCGGCAACCTGCTGCACGAGATCTTCGGCATCGACGTGCCCGTGGGCGTCATCGTCAGCCCGGCCAACGACCTGCAGGCCATCGCCGACTACATCGAGGGCGAGCGCCAAGGCGCCCAGCGGCCCACGTTTGCCTCGGTGCACGGCCGCGATGCCAAGACGGTGCGCGCCCGCGACCTCACTCTGGACAAGTTCCTCGACGCGTCGACGCTGTCCGCCGCGCCCGCCCTCCCGCGGGCCTCGGGCGAGGTGCGCACGGTATTGCTGACCGGGGCGACCGGTTTCCTCGGCCGCTATCTGACCCTGGAATGGCTCGAGCGCATGGACATGGTCGACGGCAAGCTCATCTGCCTGGTGCGCGCCAAATCCGACGAGACGGCGCGGGCCCGCCTCGACAAGACCTTCGAGAGCGGTGACCCGAGACTGCTCGCCCACTACCGGCAGCTGGCCGCCGACCACCTCGAGATCATCGCCGGCGACAAGGGTGAGGCCAACCTCGGCCTGGACCAGAAGACCTGGCAGCGGCTGGCCGACACCGTGGATCTGATCGTCGACCCCGCCGCCCTGGTCAACCATGTGCTGCCGTACAGCGAGCTGTTCGGGCCCAACGCGCTGGGCACCGCCGAGCTGATCCGCATCGCGCTGACCACCAAGCGCAAGCCGTACACCTACGTGTCGACCATCGGTGTGGGCGACCAGATCCGGCCGGGCGCGTTCGTGGAGGACGCCGACATCCGGCAGATCAGCGCGACCCGCGAGATCAACGACGACTACGCCAACGGCTACGGGAACAGCAAGTGGGCCGGCGAGGTGCTGCTGCGCGAGGCCCACGACCTGTGCGGGCTGCCGGTCGCGGTGTTCCGCTGCGACATGATCCTGGCCGACACCGGCTACGTGGGCCAGCTCAACCTGCCGGACATGTTCACCCGGCTGATCCTGAGCGTGGTGGCCACCGGGATCGCACCCGGTTCGTTCTACGAACTGGATGAGAACGGCAACCGGCGGCGGGCACACTACGACGGCCTTCCGGTGGAGTTCATCGCCGCGGCGATCTCCACGCTGGGGGCCCAGGTGCCGGACAATCTCGACGACGATGTCCACGGCAAGGTCCACGGCAAGGTCTCTGAAGGCGACGGGTTTCGGACGTACCACGTGATGAACCCGTACGACGACGGCATCGGCTTGGACGAGTACATCGACTGGCTGATTGAGGCCGGTTACCCGATCCGGCGCGTCCCGGGCTACGCCCGGTGGCTGCATCGGTTCGAGACCGCGCTGCGGTCTCTGCCGGAGCGGCAGCGCCAGTACTCGCTGCTGCCGCTGCTGCACAGCTATCAGAAGCCGCAGAAGCCGCTGCGCGGGTCGTTGGCGCCGACCGATCGGTTCCGCGCCGCGGTGCAGAAGGCGAAGATCGGGCCGGACAAGGACATCCCGCACGTCTCGCCGGAGATCATCGTCAAGTACGCGACCGACCTGCGACTGCTCGGGCTGCTCTGAGCCCTGCAAAAGCCGATTGCCAGCCCGGTTTTTCGGGCTGGCAATCGGCTTTTGCGTGGGGTCGTTTCGTCGAGGGGCCGCGGTCACCACGAGACGGTCAATCCGGGGCGCCCGATCCCGCCCGCTGGCGACGCCACCGCCAGCGCGGCTTGTCCTCGGCTTCCGCGCGGGATTCCGCCCGCGCCTTGGTCAGCGCACTCGACGGCACCGCCGGGCCGCGGTCGTAGGTGGCCTCGCGGTACGGCTCCACGGCGGATGCCGGTGCGCCCACGGGCGGCAGGTCACGGGCCGGCCGCACCGACGTGCGTGCCAGGATGACGCCGGCCACGAAGACGACCAGCGCACCCAACCCCGTGAAATAGCAAATCTCGAGCAGCGCCCGCTTGCGGTCGGTCGCCGCGACCGGATCGCCGGCGGACCCAATCCCCAGGATCGGGGCGACCTGTTCACCGATCACGAACCAAACCCCGGCCAGCACCGCCAGCCAGCCGCCCAGCATCGCGCTGACCCGGTTTCCGGAGAAGACCACCAGCAACCCGCCCACGACGGCGGTCACTCCCGGCAGCACCTCCAGCCAGCCCCGCGCCGAGGTCCAGGCCCACACCTGGTCGGGGGTGTAGGCAAAATTGAAGTAGGGACCGACGAACGGAATCAACGCGCCCCAGGCCCCCAGGATGACTAGGAGCAACCCGCTGACCGCGCCACGCGAGCGCGGCATCTGCAGCTCACCGGAGTACTCCTGCTCTGCGTGTTTCATGACATCTCCTCGATCGACCCCGCGCCTGTGCGGGTGGCGCCTTGGGTACCCGAAGCCGGGCCGGATGTAACCCGCCCGGCTAATCGAACAATCCCGACTGGCTAAGCCCGGCGACCCCGGCGGGCGGCGTCATGCCGAGATGGGTCCAGGCCAGCGCGGTCGCCACCCGGCCCCGCGGGGTCCGCGCGACCATCCCGGCGCGCACCAGGAACGGCTCGCACACCTCCTCGACGGTCGCGGCCTCCTCCCCGACCGCCACCGCCAGCGTCGACACCCCGACCGGGCCGCCGCCGAAGCTGCGGGTCAGCGCCGACAGCACCGCCCGGTCCAGCCGGTCCAGGCCCAGCTCGTCGACGTCGTAGACCGCCAGGGCCGACTTGGCGACGTCGCGGGTGATGACACCGTCGGCACGC
>JAQTVU010000333.1:909-4203 GCA_028706695.1 Mycobacterium sp. | reverse complement strand
CAACTCGTGCAGTTCGGCGAGCGGAGTGAAATCCGCAAACACTGCCCCCCTGCCATTACTTGTGCGACTGTGCGGAATGTTCTGCAGCAAGGAGACTTTCCAGTCAAGATATGCCGATTGCTTCGCCCCGTGTCCAATACGAAGCCGCGCGGACTCCGAAGCTTTCCGAACCGGACGGGACAGACATCCATCCCCCATCAACGATCCCAGCACCACTTCCCACTGCTGGTCGCTGAGCAGGCATGGCTGTGCCAGCATAACTCGATCGCCAACATTGATATCTTCGGCCTCACGCCAGCCGCCTGGGGTACGTATGAGATGATTGCGAGTCATCGCCAAGCTAGCGGGGCCGCATCCAGTCCCGTCTCCGGGCCGGTCGACTTTGAAGTGCAAAAACTCATCTGTCTTACCATTGTCAAACCAATTGGTCACCCTGCGCGGCACAATTTGTCCGGACTCGAAGTCGTATGACAAGACCTCAACGTCCATCTTTTGGTTGACGATGTTGCCGAGTTTCTCAGTCGTACCATTTGCCAGCGTGACGTCGGTGTACCAGGATCCACAGCCGAACATCACTCCGATCTTTTCGCGAAGCTGGTTGATGAAGACCGCCGTGGTTCCGGAATTGCTGAGCGCGCCGGTCATCTTGCGTAGCGCCTGGCTCATCAGCCGGGCCTGCAGCCCGACATGGCTGTCCCCCATTTCCCCCTCGAGCTCGGCGCGCGGCACCAGGGCCGCCACCGAGTCGATCACCAGGACGTCCAGGGCGCCGGAGCGAATCAACATGTCGGCGATCTCGAGGGCCTGCTCACCGGTGTCGGGCTGGCTGACGAGTAGGGAATCGGTGTCCACGCCGAGATTCTTGGCGTAGTCGGGGTCCAAGGCATGCTCGGCGTCGATGAAGGCCGCGATGCCGCCGGCGGCCTGGGCGTTGGCCACGGCATGCAGTGCGACGGTGGTCTTACCCGAGGACTCCGGGCCGTAGATCTCCACGACGCGCCCGCGCGGCAGGCCGCCGATGCCCAGGGCCACGTCCAGTGCGATGGATCCGGTCGGGATGACCGCGATCGGTTGACGCATCTCGTCGCCGAGACGCATCACCGAGCCTTTGCCGTAGCTCTTCTCGATCTGGGCCATCGCCAGCTCGAGAGCCTTCTCACGGTCGAGGGCTTGCGCCATGGTGCTTCTCCTATAGTTCCTGCAGTCGGTGTGTCCGGAACCGGTATCGGTCGGTTGGCCGTGACACTAGAGAAGGCCACCGACAAGTTGTCATCTTCGAATACTCACCACAGTAGCCGAACAGTTGTTCGACTCAAGTTGACACGCCGCGCCGCTGCGTCGAGCGTGCGGCAGCGCCGTTGACCGTCCGTCGGGACACCAAACCGCCTGGCGGTTTACCGCCCTGGACGCACACTCGGTCCCGCCAGGAGCTTCACCACTGGTCGCGGGGCACGTCGAAGTCGACGCACAGCGCGCGCCAGACGTCGCGGGGCTCGACACCCTCTTCGATCGCCTGCGCGGCGGTCCGGCCGTCCAAACCGGTCAGCACGTGATCCACCAGCACCGATGCGCCATAGGCGGCGCCGAAGCGCAGCGCCACCCGTTCGTTGAACTCCGTTAGCCGCACGCCAGCCAACATACCCAGCGATTCAGCCCGCTCAAGCAAGCGCATCCTCAAGCAAGCGCATCCTCAAGCAAGCGCATCGTGGCAGACCCGCACCGGATCGGCCACGCCGGCGATCCCGGCCGCGGCCGCCTGGGCGGCTTCCCGGTAGACCGGCGACGACAGCACCTCGTTCACCGCGGCCACCAGCGACCCGGGGGTGAGCGGCCGGATCAGCCGGCCACTGCCCTGCCGCACCACCCGATTGGCCATCTCCCACTGGTCCCCGCCGCCGGGCACCACCACCAGCGGCACACCGGCAAGCAACGCCTTGGCCACCATCCCATGGCCGCCCCCACAGATCACCAGGTCGGCCTGCGCCAGCATGTCCACCTGGCGTCCCAGGCCGGCGACCGCCCAGGGCGGCAGCGTCAGGTCCGCCCCGCCCAGCCGCGAAACCACCAGGCGCGCTCCCGACGGCAGCGTGTCCCCCGGTATCAGGCATTGCACCGCGATCTGGGTCAGACCCCGGATTCCGGTCAGCGCGGTCGACGGCGCGACCACCACGATCGGTCCGGAACCCGCGGGGATCGGCAGCACCCGGTCGGTCGGCTCGAAGTGCAACGGGCCGACCACGACGGCTTCCGCGGGCCAGTCCGGGCGGGGCACTTCCAGGGCCGGCAGCGTGGCGATCAGCCGCCGCAGCGGGCCGGGGTCGCGGGCGGGCAGACCGATCTCGGCGCGCGCGGCCGCGCGCTGGCGCAACCCGGCACGCCAGGATCGCGCGCTGAGCGCGCGCATCACCGCATCGCGCAGCCGGCCGCGTACCCCGGTGCCCGGCGCCAGCCCGCTGCCTATCGGCGGCAGCCCCCTGGACGGCAGGTACAGCGGATGTGGGCAGAGTTCGACCCACGGGATGCCCAGCATCTCGGCGGCCATGCCACCGCACACGGTGATCACGTCGAACACCACCAGATCAGGCGCCAGGTCGCGCAGCACCGGCACGTTCAACCTGGCCATCCGCGCCGCGTGCCGGTGGATTCGTGTCCCGGCGTCCAAGTCGTCATCGGTGGCCGCCAGCCCGTCCAGCGGGGCGGCGTCAAAGCCGGCCGCGCGGGCGATGCCGAGCCACTCCGCGCCGGTCAACAGCGTCGGCTCGTCACCCGCCCCGGCAAAGCGCCGGCACAGCGCGATCGCGGGAAAGGAGTGCCCGGGATCCGGCCCGGCGACCACGGCGACGCGCATCGGCCTCACCCTGCCACAGAGCGCGGCCACCGCGCTCGCCTACGCTGGCGACATGACCGAGGTGACTGGGAGCGGCGTCGCGAACTCCCACACGGTCGAGGGTTACCGGATCAGGCTGTTCCGCCGGATGGACGGCCGCAACGCGTTCGAAGTCAACGGCAAGACCACCCCGCAACGGCAAGAGCACGTTGCGGCGCAACCTTACGGGGACCGGCGGCGCGGCGGTGCCGTCGCTTTGAGCCTCGTTCTAACTTCTAACCCGGGTTCCGGCCGAGCAGAAAGGCATCGATGAATACGAATGCAGGCCGCACACGGCCGAGTGCCCTACAGTACATCCGCTATTGCTACGGGGCGCGGCTGCCCGACTCGATGCGGGACTGGGTGCGTCACGACTTGGCCGGCAAGGGAGCGACCGCGCGCATGATGATCCGCGTGGCGGCGCCGGC
>JAQTVU010000333.1:0-899 GCA_028706695.1 Mycobacterium sp. | reverse complement strand
CCTGAGCATGACGCTGCCGATCCTGATCCCGTTCGTGTACTTCTCGCACGCGCTCAACAAGGTGTGGCGGCGTCACATGCTGGTCGTGCACAACCTGGACCCCGACCTCGTCGACGAGCTCGCCCGCAAGCGCGACGCCCACATCCACCGGGCCTACATCGAGCGCTACGGCCCGCGGCCGAAGGATTAGCCGATCCGGGATACCCCGCCGAGCTCGTCGAACGCCTGCGCCCAGCCGACCAGCCGATCGGTGGCCCGGGTCAGCTCGGCGCGGTAACGTTGCTGGGCGGCCGCCCCATCGCCGTTCGCCGATGAGACCAGTTGCGCTGCGGCGGCGACCATTTGGTTGTACTGCCGGACACCGGCACTCAACTGCGCGCTCAGCGCATTGATGGTGGGCGCCAGGTACGCGCGCGACGACTCCGAATACCGTGCCGCCCGCTCCATCGACACCACCTGTGCGGCGGTGGTCGCCAGCGCGGTCGCGGTCCCGTGGACCGCGGCGGACAAGTCCCGGATCTCGGCCGTCGGCAAGATGGCGCCGCGCTGCAGCACGCCGAGCAACGCGGTCAACCCGCGTTCGGACATGGCCAGGCTGTGCATCGCCGGTCGCGCCGCCGAGCCGGGCGGCGGCAGCCGCCGGGCTCCCGCGGGCCGGCTTTCGGGTAGCGGCTCTGACCGCAGCCAGCGATAGCGAAGCAGCAGCAACGTCGCCGGGATCGCCTGCACGACGGCGATGAACCCGGTGATCTGCAGCAGCAACGCGAACCAACCCCACGCCGCCAGCAGCACCGTCACCGCGGCCCAGAACAGGCATCCGGCGGTGAAGACCAGGCCCCACCGCAGCGCGCGGCGGCGACGGCGCAACAGCCGCGCACGCGGATCGGCGGCGGCGGTGA
>JAQTVU010000332.1 GCA_028706695.1 Mycobacterium sp. | reverse complement strand
CAAGGCCCTCGACGCTTCGGTGCTGCTGATTCCGCTGCTCGGTTTCCTGCCGCCGAGCGACGAGCGGGTGCGCAACACCGTGCTGGTGATCGCCGAGGAGCTCACCGAGGAGGAAATGGTGCTGCGGTATCGCCTCGATGAGACCGAAGACGGGCTCAGCGGCGAAGAGGGCACCTTCAGCATCTGTTCGTTCTGGCTCGTTTCCGCCCTGGTCGAGATCGGCGAACTGGACCGAGCCAAGACCTTGTGCGGCAAGATGCTGTCGTCGGCCAGCAGCCTGGGGCTCTATGCCGAGGAGATCGACCCACACAGCGGACGGCACCTCGGCAACTTCCCGCAGGCCTTCACGCACCTGGCATTGATCAACGCGGTCACTGCGGTGATCGAAGCGGAGAAAGCACCGGCCATCGGCCGCTGAAGATTTCCGTCGTTAATGACGGCTTCGACTTGAGCACTGCGACATTGACGACGACATGCTGCTGCGCCAGTTGGGGTATCTCAACGCGCTGGCGCGTGAGGGCCATTTCGCACGCGCAGCCGAGGCATGCCACGTGACCCAACCCGCCTTGTCCGCACTCCGTCCGCAAGCTCGAGAGCGAGCTGCGGATGCAGATTGTGCAGGGCGGCCAGCGGTTCGACGGGTTCACCCCGGAGGGCCACTCAGGTGCTGAAGCGGGCGCAGCGGATGGTCGCCGAACAGGAGGCGCTCCGCCACTCATTGGCCACCACGCGAGGGCGGCTGTCGGGGGTGCTTCGCGTGGGAGCGATTCCCACGGCTCTGACCGTCACATCTTTGCTGACCACTCCCATGCCGGAGCGACACCCGATGGTGCGGTTCTCGTTGGAGTCGATGTCGACGTCGGAACGAGCTACGTCGCCGGCGAGCCACTCGGCAAGGTCCGGGTGATCCCGCTCCATCGGGACCGCCACCCGTTCCCGACTTCCCGCGCCGGAGAGTTGGCCAGGCGTGACTCGATCAGTTGGGCCGACGCCGCCGCGGCGTCGCTGCGTATCTGACGCCCACGATACAAAACCGTCGACGACACATCGGGCGGGCAAGCGCACGCAGTCCCGGTGGAGCCACCAACGCGGTAGTCCACCCGTACCCCCACCCCGCGGGGTGATGGATCGTTACAAACGACGCTGGTGTGCTCGACGAGCACACGAGAAGGAGGTGGGCCGTGCCCACACTATCGTTTTTGGATCGGGAACACACGGTGGCTCCGCGCGGCTACAGCAGATGGTTGATTCCGCCCGCCGCCCTTGCCATTCACCTCTGTATCGGTCAGGTATACGCCACAAGCGTGTACAAGGAATCACTCCGTGAACACTTCGGCACTAGCCTCACCGCGATCGGAGTGGTCTTCTCCATCGCCATCGTCATGCTCGGGGTGTCGGCCGCCATCTTCGGCGCCTGGGTGGACAAGGTCGGGCCGCGCCGGTCCATGTTCGCCGCCGCCTGCTGCTGGGCTTCCGGGTTCCTGGTCGCGGCCGCCGGCATCGCAACCGGCCAGCTCTGGCTGGTCTATCTCGGCTACGGGTTCATCGGCGGCATCGGCCTCGGGATCGGCTACATCTCCCCGGTGTCGACGTTGATGAAGTGGTTCCCAGACCGGCCGGGTCTCGCCACCGGGATGGCCATCATGGGTTTCGGCGGGGGCGCCATGGTCGCCGCACCGCTGTCACGTCAACTGCTGTCCGTCTACGGCGGCGGGGCCGCCGTGTCGTCCGGCGACGCGATCATTAAGCTGTTCCTCACCCTGGGGGTGACCTACTTCCTGGTCATGATGTTGGGGGTCTTCACGGTTCGGGTGCCCGCGCCGGGGTGGACGCCACCTCACTTCGACCCGGCGAAGGTCAAGACCAAAACGATGGTGACCACGGCGAGCGTCTCGGTCAACAATGCGGTCAAGACGCCGCAGTTCTGGCTGCTGTGGACGGTGTTGCTGTGCAACGTCACCGCCGGCATCGGGATCCTCGAACAAGCCGCGCCGATGATCAAGGACTTCTTCCGCAATGGCGGTACGTCGACGGTGACCGTGGCCGCGGCGGCCGGGTTCGTCGGACTGCTGTCGGTGGCCAATATGGCGGGCAGGATCGGCTGGTCGTCGACCTCGGACGCGATCGGCCGCAAGCCAACCTACATGATGTACCTCGGCGGCGGAATGGTGCTCTATGCGCTGCTCGCCCTCGCGGGTGCTTCGTCCACCGCGCTGTTCGTCCTGCTATGCGCACTCATCATCTCCTTCTACGGCGGGGGCTTCGCCACGGTCCCGTCGTACCTGCGTGACCTGTTCGGCATGTACCAGGTTGGCGCCATCCACGGCCGCCTTCTCACCGCGTGGTCGACGGCCGGCATTCTGGGGCCGCTGATCGTCAACCGCATCCTCGACGCCCAAGGGAGGCCCGGAGAGCTCGTGGCCGCCGACTACCGGCCCGCGTTGTTCACCATGGTCGGCATCCTGCTGGTCGGCTTCACCGCGAACTTGCTCATCCGCCCGGTATCGGAACGCTGGCACGAGAAGTCGCCTGTGGTTGACGCGGTCGACGCCGCACATCGTCGCGCGGCCGTCAACGACGAACCGGTCGAACCCGAGGACATCCCGATCGTTGACGAAGAGCGCGTCATGATCGGCAGCCGGACATACGCGTCCAAACGGCGAGAGCCACAACTAACCAACGGACTGCGCGGAATTCGGCGAGAGGAGAGCCGGATCATGACAGGACCAAGTGCGGCAGAGCACACGCCCGACAAGTACAAGGTCGAGATCGCAGTCACCTGGACGATCGTGGTGATACCTCTGGCCTACGGAGCGTTCAACGCCGTCAAGGCCGCACTGCAACTGCTCGGCGGCTAGCCCGAGCAGTGGCTGGGCATCAAGGGCGAAAACCACCCGAACCTAGAATTGGATACCAGCAACCCGTATTTTGACTCGATCCGTCGAAGTGCGTCGCTTGTTCCCGATGCGTGCGGGCCTGCGGCGACAGCCACGGCACGTTCGCGCGCTCACCATCGAAGGCCGCGGTTTCGAATCCAAGGTGTCCGCGGGCGCGGGCGAGGCATTCATCGACTCCGAATGCGTGTCCTGCGGTGCATCTGTCCAGGCCTGCCCCCACATCGACCTTGCAGGAGAAATCCGTTGTCCGGGTGGGTATCCCGACTCGCACCGTGTTGACCACCTGCAATGCTTGTTCAAGGCCCATTGCGTGGCGACGAAGTCATCCGCATGGTTCACGACAAGAGCGGCGGTGCCAACGAGGGCCACGCATGCGTCAAGGGACCGGTTCACCATCGGATACGCCTTCAACCCGACCGCGCGCTCGACCCGATGATCCGCGGGAGAACATCACCGACGCGTGGCGTGTGGTGGACTGCGACACCGCGATCCACTACACCGCCACGAAGATGCGGGGGATCCAAGAGCGGTACGGAGCCGGCGCGATCGGCGGCATCAGATCCTCGCGCGCCACCAACGATAGAGGTGTACGTCGTTCAGACGATGCCGCGGGCGGCATTCGCCAACAACAACATCGACACTTGCGCACGGGTGTGCCACTCCCAGGCCGGATACGGCCTGCGGCAGACGTTCGGTGAATCGGCGGGTATGCAGGACTTCCGGTCCGTCGCGAAGTCGGACGTGATCCTGGTGATCGGCGCCACTCCCACCGACGGCACCCGGTGTTCGCCTCCCGGATGCAGAGTTCAAAAGTGCTTGGGCTACATGGGTTTGCCGACGCCGACCGTTATCGCGGGTCCGTAGAGAATGACTGATTCGTGTGTCCCGCAAATGAATGTCGTTAATCGGGTAGAAGGTCATTTGTGAGCAAACCCGGACCCGCGCTGAAGATGACCGATGGACAGCGCGAGATATTGGAGTCGTTGACTCGGTCGCAGACCGGGGCGCGTCGGAAGGTGGTGCGGGCCAAGGCTTTGCTGATGGCTGCCGGCGGCATCGTCGAACGCGACAATCGCTGCCAGTTTGTCGATGTCGCGAGCAACCGACTGGGCCTCAAACCGCACCGGCTCGACACGTTCAATGCGTCGGGTGACCCGAAGTTCGAGGACAAGCTCATCGACGTCGTGGGTCTGTATGTGAACCCGCCGGAAAACGCGATCGTGCTCTGCGCCGATGAGAAGTCCTCGGCGCAGGCGCTGGATCGCACGCAGGCGTCGCTGCCGATGACCAAGGGCCGCGGCCCGATGCCCCACGACTACAAGCGCAACGGCACC
>JAQTVU010000331.1 GCA_028706695.1 Mycobacterium sp. | reverse complement strand
TGACACCATCGGTGATCATCACCCGGCAGAACGGGCACGCGGTGGCCACGGTGGCGGCCCCGGTCGCCAGCGCCTCGTCGACGCGTTCGTGGTTGATGCGCTTGCCGATGTGTTCCTCCATCCACATGCGCGCGCCGCCCGCGCCGCAGCAGAAGCTGCGGTCGGCGTGGCGCGGCATTTCGGTGAGGTTCGCCCCGGCCGCCCCGATCAGCTCCCGGGGTGCCTCGTAGACCTTGTTGTGGCGGCCCAGGTAGCACGGGTCGTGATAGGTGATGTCCTGGGAGACGGGAGTGACGGGCACCAGCTGCTTGTCCCGGATCAGCCGGTTGAGCAGCTGGGTGTGGTGCAAGACCGAGTAGTTGGCGCCCAGCTGCCGGTACTCGCGGCCGATGGTGTTGAAACAGTGCGGGCAGGTGACGACGATCTTGCGGTCGACGGTCTCCACGCCCTCGAAGACGCCGTCGAGGGTCTCGACGGCCTGCTGCGCCAATTGCTGGAACAGGAACTCGTTGCCCGACCGGCGCGCGGAGTCGCCGTTGCAGGACTCCCCGGCGCCGAGCACCAGGTACTTGACCCCGGCGACCGCGAGCAGCTCGGCGACGGCCTTGGTGGTCTTTTTGGCCTTGTCGTCGTACGCCCCGGCGCAGCCCACCCAGAACAGGTACTCGTAGCCGTCGAAGCTCTCGACGTCGCGGCCGTAGACGGGCACGTCGAAGTCGACCTCGTCGATCCAGTTGGTGCGGTCGGAGGCATTCTGGCCCCACGGGTTGCCCTTGTTCTCCAGGTTCTTGAACAGCGTGGAAAGCTCGGTGGGGAACTCCGATTCCATCATCACCTGGTAGCGGCGCATGTCGACGATGTGGTCGACGTGCTCGATGTCCACCGGGCACTGCTCGACGCAGGCGCCGCAGGTCACGCAGGACCACAGCACGTCGGGGTCGATCACACCGCCCTGCTGCTCGGTGCCCACCAGCGGCCGGGTGGCCTGCTCGGGCCCGGAGCCCAGCACCCGGCCGAAGCCCGACTCGGGGACGTGGTGCGCCTCGGCGTGCCTCTCGCCGGCCGCCTGCTCGCCCAGCCCGCCCTCCGGGGTGTTCTCGGCGGGACTTTCCTGGCTGCCCAGGATGTAGGGCGCCTTGGCCATCCAGTGGTCGCGCAGGTCCATGATGACGAGCTTGGGCGACAGCGGCTTGCCGGTGTTCCAGGCCGGGCATTGTGACTGGCAGCGCCCGCACTCGGTGCAGGTGGCGAAGTCCAGCATCGCCTTCCAGCTGAAGTCCTCGACCTTGCCGCGGCCGAACCGGGCGTCGTCGGGCGGGTTTTCGAAGTCGATCGGCTTGCCGTCGGCCTCGATCGGCAGCAGCGGCCCGAGCCCGTCGGGCAGCCGCTTGAACACCACGTTGATCGGCGCGGTGAAGATGTGCAGGTGCTTGGAGTGCAGCACGATGATCAGAAACGCCAGCATCACCGCGATGTGGGCCAGCAGCGCCGTCGTCTCGACGATCTCGTTGGCGGGCCGGCCCAGCGGACGCAGGATCGCCCCGAACAGCTGCGACAGGAACGCCGCCTTGCCGTAGGGCAGCGTGCCGTTGTTCACCGCCGAGCCACGGACCAGCACATAGGTCGCGATGACGTTGAAGATCATGAACAGCACCAGCCACGCGCCGCCGGTGTGCGAGCCGTAGAACCGCGACGTGCGGCCGATCTCGCGCGGGCTGCGCATCAGCCGGATGATCGCAAAAGTGGTGATGCCCAGGAAGACGGCGGCGGCGAAGAAGTCCTGCAGGAAACCCAGCACGGGCCAGCGGCCGATGATCGGGATGTGGAAATTCTCCTGGAACAGGTACCCGTAGGCCTCGATGTAGACGGTGAGCAGGATGAAAAAGCCCCACATGGTGAAGAAGTGGGCCAGGCCGGGGATCGACCATTTCAACAGCCGGCGCTGCCCGAACACCTCGGCGATCTCGGTCCAGACCCGCCGACCGGGGTCGTTGGTGTGCCCGGGGGCCGGCTGTCCGGACCTGACCAGCCGGAAAAGGAACCAGACCCGCCGCAACGCGAACAGGGCCACGACCAGCGTCATGCCCATGCCCACGGTCAACCTGATGAGCATCTGCGTGGTCACAAAAAGTCTCCCCAATGCATAGTCGTCACTCCGGATCATTTCAGGTCATTCCGGGATGATTCCGGCTACGCGTGCTTGCTGCCAAGGCCTCCTCATCGTCGCATCTTCGCGGATTTCCGCGCGAGAAAGGCAGGCCTAACTTTTCCTGCGACGGTGCCTCTGGCCTGCGGTTGAGGTGCTCCGAGCCGGCATGGCCGCTCCCTGCGACGTCAGTAACCCCACCGGGGGCGCGACGGTGGTGGGCGCGACGGGCGGCACCGTCGCCGTTTCCTGGGACGTCGCCGTCTGCGGCCAGGCGCGCGTCATCGCCTCGCGCGCCTGCGTCGTCAGCGTCTCGCCGCGGTACTGGGCCGCCAACGGTTCTCCCGGTCAGTGCCCAAATGGCGGCTGCAAGCCGGGGAACGGGAGCTTGCGTGTGGTCGTGGCCGGCGGCGGTGTGGTGGTCGCGGCCTGCGGCGTTGTGGTCGTCGGGGTGGTCTGCGACGGCGTGGTCGTCGGGGTGGTTGTCGCCGTTGTCGTGGTCGTCGTGGTTGTCGTGGCCGGCGACGTTGTCGTGGTTGTCGCCGTTGTCGTGGCCGGTGCCGTTGTCATGGTTGTCGTCGTGGGCTGTTGCGTGGACGACGGTGGCGGTGCCGGGACCATCGTCACGGTGGTGCTGTCGCCCGGTTCGGTGACGGTCACCGTTTGCGAGCCCGGAGCCGGTGGCGGCGGGTTGGTTTGGCCGCGGCCCAGGGTCACCGCCAACAGCAGCGCGAGCAGCACCGCCGCACCCGCGCCGACCACGCTCAACACCAGCGCGGTGCGCTTGTACCACGGCAGCGAACCGGTCCCGGCGGCGGCGTCCTCGTCGTCCGCGACGCGCCCTGGCGGCGGGTGGCCGTCGCCGCCGATGTTTTCCGGATCGGTGTAGGGAATGGGCGCGTCGCCGTCGGCGTCCTGCGACCAGGCCACCGGGTGATCGGCCTCCTGGGCTTGGGCGGCCCGGGTGATGTCGTCCGGGGCGCCGCCCATCAGTTCGGTCGGATCGCCCACCACCGGACCGGCCGACGCCTGCTGCTGGCCGAGCGCCGCCGCCCCGACGGCGGCGCAGCAAGCGGGCTGCGGTGCGGTGAGGATCGGCACCCGCAGGCGCTCCGACAGCCGCGAGGTGACCAGCGGAATGCTGGCACCGCCGCCGACCAGCACCGCGGCGGCCACGCCGGACCACCGAATCCGGTTGCGCTGCAACATGTTCGCAACGGCGGCGGCGAAGCCGTCCAGCGGTTCGGAGATGAGCCGCTCCAACTCCGCGCGCGATAGCCCCACCCGCTCAGCCGGGCCCGCCGCGATCGTGGTCTGCGCGGCCGTCGACAGCTGTTCCTTGGCGCGCCGGCATTCGCCTAGCAAGCGGGTCAGCGCTCCCATTTCGGCGGTGGCCGCGGCGTCGGAGACGCGCAGGTGATTGACGATGAGCTGGTCGATCCCGCGGCCGGAGAACTCGGAATAGCGCAGCGTCGTGCCGACTGGGCGGCCCGACCCGGCGTCGAACAAGGTGACGCTGGTGCCGCCGGCACCGAAGTCACACAGCACCACGACGCCGGTCGTCGGGAACCCCGGCCCGGTGCGCAGCGCCGCGAGCGCGGCCGCGGCGTCGGAGACCAGCACCGGGGGCATGCCGCCGCGCGCAAGGTCACGCTGGGCGAAGAACTCGTCCCGCAGTGCGGCCGACTGCGCCTCGGACCAGTACGCCGGCACCGCCACGGTCACCGGTGTCCCGGAGCCGACCGCCCGGGCCGTGGCTTCGATCGCTTCGACGGTCAGCACCTGGCCGAGATACTTCGTCCCGTCGGCCGCCACCAGCGGCGTCCCGTCACCGACGCGCTCGACGAACCCCCGCAGCACCAGCCCCGCCTCGTTGAGGGCCGGGTTCTCCTCGGGCAGGCCGACTTCGGTGGCCCGGTGCTCGAACAGCGTCACCACGGCGCTGCGGCGCACCGCAGCGCCGCCGGCGCGGGCCGCGACCAGGTTGGCCACCCCGATTGACAATCCGAGCGATTCGCTCATCGCGCTACCCCTGTGTCCATCGGCGCTACGGATTCCAGCGAGTGTAAGTGCGCGCCTCCGGGGGCCGGTC
>JAQTVU010000330.1 GCA_028706695.1 Mycobacterium sp. | reverse complement strand
TCGCACAGCGGGCGCGCCGCACAGACCGTCTACGGAGGTCACGCGCACCAGCTGCGCCAGACCATGCTGGCCTTGCTCGCCGGCTGCGACCTCTCCGAACACGAGGGCCCGCGGGAGTCGACGCTGCAGGTGCTGCAGGGGCATGTGCGCCTGTCGGCGGGCGGCGACACCTGGGAAGGCAGGACGGGCGACCTGGTCGCGATTCCGTCGGAACGGCACGGCCTGCGGGCCGTCGAGGATTCCGTGGTCATGCTGACCGCGCTCAAGACCATTCCGGACGCGCCGCCGTCGTAGGCCAACCGACCCCGCGCGCGGTCACACCGCCCGCAGGTAACGCCTGACGATGATGCGCTGGATCGTCGACACCACCGGCGCGCCGGCCTCGCTCCACCACGTCGCAGGTCGGGAAAACGCCGACACCTCCGCGTACACCGCCGAGGTATCGGGGTCGTGGCGTACGACGAAGCGTTCCTCGCCGGACTCAGGATGACCCGGTAGCGTGCCGTAGCCGAATCCCCGGATGTCGGGTTCGTCGACGACATAGACCACGCGGCACGGCGCGGGCACGAAACCCATCCGCACCACCACCGCGTCGACGACGGCGACCTCGGAGCTGGCCTGCACTCGCAGGCCGGACCCGCGCTGCATGCCCCAACGCATGACGGTGTCGGCGGCTCGCTCGAACCGGGCCCTGCCGGTGCCGATTCGGGCCTGCCGGTGCAGGTGCCCGTATCCGGCTGGCAGCGGCCCGGCCGCGGTCGCGCCGACCTCCCGGTAAGTCAGCGGAAGCTCCCGCAGCGTTTGTAAGTCCACCGGGTCAGCTTGCCACGCGGCCGCGGTGCCGGCGTACCGTCGAAAGGTGGCCGCACAAAACTCGAGAACCGTTGCAGCAGCGTCCGGAACGATCACGCTGGGCGGCGACCTGACCGTCAACCGACTGGGCTTCGGTGCGATGCGCCTGACCGGCAAGGGTGTCTGGGGCCCGCCCGCCGACCGCGACGAGTGCCTGCGGGTGTTACGGCGCGCGGTCGACCTCGGCGTCAACTTCATCGACACCGCCGACTCCTACGGACCCTACGTCTCCGAGGAAATCATCCATGAGGCGTTGCATCCCTACGAGGGCCTGGTTATCGCCACCAAGGCGGGGCTGCTGCGCACCGGCCCGGACGTCTGGATCCCGCTGGGCAACCCGACATATCTACGCCAGGAATGCGAGATGAGCCTGCGTCGCCTCGGCGTCGACACCATCGACCTGTTCCAGTTGCACCGCATCGACCCCGACTTCCCGCTGGCCGACCAGGTGGGCGAGCTGCTGACGCTGAAGAACGAGGGCAAGATCCGTCACATCGGCCTGTCCGAGGTCAACGTCGACCAACTCACCGCGGCGCAGCAGATCACCGAGATCGTGTCGGTGCAGAATTTGTACAACCTGTCGGCCCGCGGCGCCGAACCGCTGTTGGGCGCCGTTACCGAGCAGGGAATCGCCTTCATCCCGTGGTTCCCGCTGGCCGCCGGACCGCTGGCCGCACCCGACGGGCCGCTGCGGCGCCTCGCCGCCGAGCATCACGCGACGCCGTCACAGCTGGCGCTGGCCTGGTTGCTCAGACGGTCGCCGGTGATGCTGCCGATCCCGGGCACCTCGAAAGTGGCCCACTTGGAGGAGAACGTTGCCGCAGCCGAGATCGAGCTGAGCGAGCAGGAGGTCGAGATGCTGGGCGCCGTCGGCGAACAGAACGCCTGACCGCGCCCATACCCGGCCGGATACGGTGTCCCGGTGACCAGCGAACAGGCCAGGCACCCTGGCGGTGGATTCAATCCACCCGAACCCACGACCAAGGGCGGGCCAGACTATGGCCGGTTCATCGACGCCGTGCGTAGGATGCAGGACCACGCCCGCGCGGTTGATGCCCCCGACGAGGTGATCACCGAGGCCGCCGACCTGCTGGAGAAGGTTTCGGCGCTGCTGAGCCCCTATGACGCCGACGAATGGAACTCGCCGTCGGGACGGCGGATGGATCTGCCGATGCGTGGCAACATTTTGACGGTCCCCATGACGGCCTGCAAAACCGACGACGGCCGCATCGAGGGCTGGGCCCGCTTCGCCCGGTTTCATCTGGGCCGCAACGGCGCCGCGCACGGCGGCGCCGTCGGGATGCTGTTCGATAGCGTGCTCGGGTCGACCTCCGCGATGCTCACCGGAGGCCCCTACCAGCGCACCGCGTACCTCAAGATCGACTACCGGCACATCGTGCCGATCGAAAAGGAACTGCAGTTCGACGCCGGAGTCGACCGGGTCGACGGGCGCAAGATCTTCGTGTCCGGTCGGTTGCGCGACGGCGAGGTGTTGCTGACGGAGGCCGACGCGCTGTTCGTGCAGCTCAAACCCGGGCAGCCCTGAGGCGGCGGCGCGGCGCGCTGCTTCGACGAAACGCGCGCCGCAGACTGTTGCGCCGCTTCCCGCCGTACCAGGTCATCGTCAACCTCGGCCGAGTCCACCACCACCAACTCCCGACCCTGAGCGGCCAGCGCAGCGTGGACATACTCCGAGCCGAACCGGCAGAACCGATCCCGATGCTCAACCACAATCCGCGTGACCGACGGATCGCGCAGCAACGCAAGGAACTTGCGTCGGTGCCCGTTGAGCGCCGACCCGACTTCGGTGACAACCTTGTCGACCGGGATCTGTTCGGCTGTGGCCCACGAAGTCACCCGCGCCACCTGCCGATCCAAATCAGACTTCTGATCGGCCGACGATACCCGCGCGTACACCGCCGTCTTTGGCTGGGCGCCGGCCTCGCTAGCCCGCTCGTCGACGAGAATGAGTCGACCAACCCTCCGGGCCGGGACCGGCAAGAGCCCAGCGTGGAACCAGCGATACGCGGTCACCCGCGCGACGCCATTGCGCTCAGCCCACGCCGCGAGATTCATACCTCTGTTCTTACAGCACGCCACCGACAACTACCGACCACTCACCGCGCAACAGTTGGCAGCCCAGGCGACGGCAAGGTGGCGGCGGCGCGCGCGGTCGCACCTGCGGTATGCCTTACGGCAGCAGGCCCCCCGCGACGTCGTAACCGGTCGTCACCAGGGCCTCGCCGACCGGGGCAAGACCACCAATGCCGGCGATGAACGGGATCAGCGCCGTGTCGGCGGCGATCGGCTCACCGACCGCGGCCAACAGGTTGCCGGCCTGAAGGTTGCCGAGGAACAAGCTGGCGTCGTAGTTGGGCAGCGAGGTGACCGCGGCGAGAGCGGAGTCCACCACCGGAAGCACGGTGGAGACGTTTGTGGACGCCACGCCGGTGAGAATGTTGACGATGTCCTCGGGCGAGGAGGCCGGCGTGATGGGGGTGGTGGGGACGTCCGCGTTGAAGTACGTGGCGCCCGCGCCCAACAGCTGGGCCAACGTCGGGTGCTCGCTGGGAATCAGCCCGAACGTGTAGATGCCGTCGTAAAGCCCCTGCAGCGTCGAGTAGTTCGTCAACTGACCGGTCTGTAGGTCGAAGGCGGCGCCGGCGACTCCCTGGGGTACTCCTTGGGCCAGCGCGGAGAGGACGTCGGCCGGATTGACGTTCGTCGGGTACAGCCCGAACGGTGTCGGGATATTGGGCGCGCCGGGCGAGTAGCCCTGGGTTGTGCTGCCATAGCCGAGATCGATCAGCACTTTGAGGTCGGGTTGCAGCAGGTCCGCCAGCGGATTGCCGAAGGGAATCCACCGCAGCGGGTCCAGCAGCGGCAAGTTGCTGTTGGGGATCATGTAGTAGGTGGTGTCGCCGTAGGTGCCCAGGTTGGTGGCGCTGGAGATCTGTTGCGGCGTGAGACTGGCGTACGTGGTGTGCGTAAACAGCATGCCCGCGTAGGCGTTCAGGTCGGCCAGCAAATCGATCGGGTATTGCGGGAAATCGGCGAAGCCGTCGTATTGGAGCGTGTACACGGTGGTCGGATACAGGTTGCTCGGGGTCGCCCCGCTGGCCGTCATGCCCAGGCTGGGAATGACACCTCCGACGAAGCGTTCCAGGAAGCCCCCGTTGGGATTGTTGGGGTCGCCCACGAGGATGAAAGACACATCGCTGGACGGCACGTGGTGTGCGGCTAGCTGCGACATCGCCAGCGAGGCCAGTGTGGAGCTTTGCGAGTAACCGAAAACGTCGACGTGGTTGCCCAGGGACATCTGATGCGTGATCGCCGCGTAGAGCGGGGCGCCGCCCTGCGGCACCGACGTGTTGAAGGTCAGGCTGTTG
>JAQTVU010000329.1 GCA_028706695.1 Mycobacterium sp. | reverse complement strand
CACCCACTGCTCAGCTTTCTGGCCGGCGTCTCCGTCGTTCGCCGCGGGGCGTTCCTCGCCGCCGGCGGTTTCTCGTCGCGGCTGTGGCTCGGCGGCGAGGAGGAACTGCTCGCCTCCGACCTGGCCCGGGCCGGATGGCATATGAGCTACGTCCCCGACGTCGTCGCCCACCACCACGCCTCCCGCCTGCGCGACCCGCATCTGCGCAGACGCCACGGCATACGAAACACGTTGTGGTTCACCTGGCTTCGCCGGCCCCTGCCCGGCGCCGCGCTACGCACGGCGCGGCTGCTGCGCCGGCTGCCCCGCGACCGGGTCACCGCGCAGGGCGTCGCGGACGCGCTGCGTGGGCTGCCGTGGGTGCTGCGGGAACGCGACCCGGTGCCCGCGCACCTGGAACGCGGCTACCGCCAGCTCGAGGACATGCAGCTCAACGGCGGCTCCCGCAACTACGTGTCCTAAGCGGCCGACCGCAGCACTTGGCGTTATCACTTGGCGTTGTTGTACTTGGTGATCGCGTCGTCCAGCCGCTGCAGCGCCGCGCCGTAGGCCGCGAAATCCCCCTTCTTCTGCGCGTCTTTCGCCGCGCCTATCGCCGCTTGAAGCTCCTGCAGGGCAGCGGATTTCGCCGGGGACAATGTCACCGAACCGTCCGGGACCGGTGGTACCGCCGACGGCGGCGGGGGGGTTCCGGGTGCGCCGGCCGGCGCCGGGCTCGCAGGCGGGTTGGCGGGCGCGCCCGCCTCGGCGGGCTGGATGCCCGTGGCGGCCGCGCCCGCGCCGGGACCGAACAAACCGGTCAGCGCGTCGCCGACCGTGGGGCCGTACCCGATCTTGTCGTTTTACATCATCGCCACCCGGATCAGCCGCGGGTACGACGAGGCGGCGTCGCTGGCCCCCGGCGAGGCATAGACGGGTTCGACGTACATCAACCCGCCGCGGGCCACTGGAAGCGTGAGCAGATTGCCCCACCGGATGCGGTTCTGGTTGTCGCGCCCGATCACACCGAGGTCCTGGGATACCACCGGGTCGGTGGTGATCGCGTTGTTGGCCAGCTTGGGGCCGTTGACCTGACCCGGGATGGTCAGCACGGTGATCTTTCCGTACGTCCCCGGATCCGAACTCGCACTGATGTACGCGGCCAGGTAATCGCGCTTGAACCTGTTCATCGCGCTCGTCAGCTGGTAGGAAGCCGAATTATCGTTCTTCGCAATGTTTTTGGCGACGATGTAGAACGGCGGCTGGTAGCTGCTGGCCGTCGGGTTCGGATCCAGCGGGACATCCCAGAAGTCCGAGGTCGAGAAAAAGGTCACCGGATCGTTGACGTGATACTTGGCCAACAGCATCCGCTGCACCTTGAAAAGATCTTCCGGATACCGCAGATGGTCGGCGAGCTCGGGGGTGATCTCACTCTTGGGCTTGACGGTGCCCGGGAAGACCCGCATCCAGGCTTTGAGCACCGGGTCGTTCTCGTCGTGCTGGTAGAGCGTGACGGTGCCGTCATAGGCGTCGACCGTGGCCTTCACCGAGTTGCGGATGTAGGAGACCTGCTTGTCGGGCCCCAGCCGGTTGAACGCCACCTCGGTGGAGTCGGCGGTCGCCGACACCAGGGAGGTCAGCTGGGAGTAGGGATAGTTGTCCAGGGTGGTGTAGCCGTCGATGACCCACACCAGCCGCTTGTTGACCACCGCCGGGTACACCGCGCTGTCGGTCGTCAGCCACGGCGCCACCGCCTCCACGCGCTGCGCCGGGTCCCGGTTGAACAGGATCTTGCTGTTCGAGCCGATCACGTTGGAAAACAAGAAATTGCGCTCCGCGAACTTGGCGGCGAACACGCTGCGCGACAGCCAGCTGCCGATCGGCACTCCCCCGAGCCCGGTATAGGTGTAGTTCTTGGTTTCCGCGCTGGTCTCGTAGTCGTATTCGCGGTCCGCGCCGTTGCGTCCGACGATCGCATAGTCGGCGGGGGTGTTGGAGATGACGGGCCCGTAGTAGATGCGGGGCTGATCCAGCTGCGCCGGCCCGTCGGAGATCACGTTGCCGTTCGCGCCGACCACGTTGACCAGGAACTCCGGGTAGCCGCCGTTCTGGTTGGGATCGTTGGCGATACCCCGCACGGTGTTGGCCGGCGACGCGATGAACCCGTTGCCGTGGGTGTAGACGGTGTGCCGGTTGATCCAGTCGCGCTGGTTGTCGATGAGCCGGTCAGGGTTGAGCTCGCGCGCGGCCACCACGTAGTCACGCATCGCGCCGGTGTGGTCCCGGTAACGGTCGATCGACAGCTGGTCGGGGAAGTAGTAGAAGTTCTTGCCCTGCTCGAACTGGGTGAACGCGGGGCTGACGATCGTCGGGTCGAGCAGCCGGATGTTCGAGGTGGTCGCGCGGTCGGCCGCGACCTGCTGGGCGGTGGCCTTGGCGTCGCCGGAGTAGTTGCGGTAGGTCACCACGTCCGAGGTCAGGCCATAGGCCTGCCGCGTAGCGGTGATGCTGCGGCTGATGTATTCGCTTTCCTTCTGCGCGGCATTGGGTTTGACGCTGATCTGCTCGACGATCAGCGGCCAGCCCGCACCCACGATCACCGACGACAGCAGCAACAGCACCAGGCCGATGGCCGGAATGCGCAAGTCCCGGAAGGTGATCGCGGAGAACACCGCCGCGGCGCAGATCAGTGCGATCGCCATCAAGATCAGCTTGGCCGGCAGCACGGCGTTGATGTCGGTGTATCCGGCGCCGGTGAACGGCTTGCCGCCGCGGGTGTGCGAGAGCAACTCGTAGCGGTCCAGCCAGTAGGCGACGGCCTTGAGCAACACCAGGACGCCGACCAGGGTGACCAGCTGGACCCGCGCCGACCGGCTCAGCACACCGGTGCGGCCGGACAGCCGGATCCCGCCGAAGATGTAGTGGCCCAACAGATTCGCCACGAATGCCAGGAACACGGCGACGAACACGTAGCTGAGCAGCAGCCGGTAGAACGGCAACTCGAACGCGTAGAAACCGAGGTCCTTGCCGAACTGGGGGTCCCTGATGCCGAAGTCTCCGCCGTGCAGGAACAGTTGGATGCGTACCCAATAGCTCTGCGCGATGATGCCGGCCAGCAGCCCGATCGCCGTCGGGATGCCGATGCCGACCAGCCGAAGGCGGGAAACGACCAGGGCGCGATACCGCGCCACCGGGTCGGTTTCGTTGCTCGGCACGAACACCGGACGGGTGCGGTAGGCCAACGCCAGCCCGGCGAACACGATGCCGCCGACCAGCAGGCCCGCGCTCAGGAAGACGATGACGCGGGTGACCAGGACGGTGGTGAACACCGAGCGGTAGCCCAGTTCGCCGAACCACAGCCAGTCGACGTAGGCGTCGATCAGCCGTGGGCCGGCGAGCAACAACGCGATCACACCCAGTGCGATCATGATCAGAATCCGGCTGCGCCGAGTCAGTTTCGGCATCCTTGCGGTGGGCCGCATCCCCACTGGCTACGCTCCTGATCGATGTCGATGTGGCCGGCGCCGTTCTGCTGGACGGCTGCTGGCAGGTTGCTGTGTGCTGCACCACAAATTGTTCGGGACGGTCACAACTGTACGCACCTCACATGGCTGGACGTTCCACGTCGTCGGCGGTCAGCAGCTCGGGGGCTGGCCCCCCGACGTGATCGCGTGCAGCGCGTCCACCGCCTGGCTGAGGGTCTCAACCTTGACCAGACGCAGGCCGGACGGATTGTCGGAGCTCGCCTCGTAGCAGTTCTTGGCCGGAACCAGAAACACCGTGGCGCCGGCCGCGTGGGCGGCGACCATCTTGTGCGAGATCCCGCCGATCTGGCCCACCTTGCCGTCCATCGCAATGGTGCCGGTGCCCGCGATGAACTTCGACCCGGCTAACTGCCCGGTGGTGAGCTTGTCCACCACCGCCAGGCTGAACATCAGTCCGGCCGACGGGCCTCCCACGTTCGCGAGGTTGAACGTCACCACGAACGGCGCCCAGGGCGCGTCGAGCACCGCGACGCCCATAAAGCCGTAGTCGCGGTCCTTGTTCTTGCCCAGGGTGATTTGCGCCGCCCCGGCGGGCTCGTTTTTGCGGCGGAAGTCGATCGTCACAGCCTGGCCGGGTTTGGTCTTCTTCAAAAACCCGGTGAACGCCTCGACATTGGTGACCGGGACGCCGTTGACCGCGTCGATCGCATCCCCGGCCTTCAGCTTGCCCGCCGACGGACCGGGATCGGCGACCGTCGCCACGGTGACCGCGCTGGGGG
>JAQTVU010000328.1 GCA_028706695.1 Mycobacterium sp. | reverse complement strand
GACGGTCGGTGCGGCGCGCCCGCTGTGCGACTGTTTGGCCTCAGCCAGCTTGTCGTGGGCCAGGCGGGTCAGCGAAATGGATTCCATGAACTAGTCCCCTTGGTGCGAAGGTGCGCTGTCAGACGCTGAGGAGGAATATCCCGGCCACGACCAACGCAACCGCCTTGACGGCCTCCAGACCCACATACAGGTGGTGGGCGTGCGAGCGGGGGCCGTCGAGCCCGGCGAGCACCTGGTCGGAACGGCGGGTCAGACCGGGCCGCACCGCCGCGAGCTGGGCGGCCAGCGCGGTGAGCACGACCGCGAACGTCACGGCGAGCCGCGCCGGTGTCGGGCCGATCGCCAGGATCGCCACGATCACGGCGGCGAAGATGACCTCCACGGTGTTGAGCGCGCGAAAGACCAGCCGCCCGATACCCAGGCCGATCTGCAACGTGACGTTGGGCGCACGGAACTTCAGCGGAGCCTCCAGGAACGAGATGGCCAGCACCATGCCCAGCCAGACAAAAGTGACCGCAATGGCGATCGCGTGTCCGGTGCTCACCGGGCGGCCTGCGATTGCAGGTGCGCCAGGCACAGGTCAGGGTCGACGAACGCCTCGAGCCGCTCGACGGAGACCGGCGCCTCCCACGACTCGAGGGCTCCCTGCATGAGCCCGAGGTGGATCGGGCAGACGACGCCGGTCCGGTCCTCGGCGAGCTCGAGGAACGGGCAGTGCCGCAGCGCGACCTGTTGCTTGCCCTCGACGGTGCGGCGTTCCGGGTCGAAGCCGAGATCGTCGAGCACGTCCACCAAATGGTCGATGGCCTCGTCGGCGCTCAAAGGACGGCCGGGATCCGGTTGCGGCGCCGCGTTTTCTGTGCGCGCCCAGGCCCGGCCGGCGGCCAGCGCCTTGGCGCGTGCGTCCGGCTCGGCGGCATACGCCGCAGTCAAGATCTCGGCTAGCATCCGGTAACGCCGTGTCCCGCCGCGGTCCATCTGGCGCACCGCCCGGAACATCAGCGGCGGGCGTCCCGGACCCTTGCGGCCGGGCTCGACGCGCTCCACCTGGCCGCCGTCGACCAGGCTTTCGAGGTGGAAGCGCACGGTGTTGGGATGCACCCGCAGCGCACCGGCGATGACGGCGATGCTCATCGGGTCAGGCGATGCCCGCAACACCCGCAGCACTTCGCGACGGCGACCGGCGGATTCCCCGACTGACATGACGATTGCCCTCACACTCCTTGCGAGTCTCCGGTGGCCCAACGCACGCGCCCGAGTTTAGACAACATCATTTGTAGAAAACAGACCGGTAGCGTGACATTTTCGTCGTACACGTTGGGTGCCGCTCCCACGCTGGTCGACTCCTGGCCCCCTACTGGCCCCTACTGACCAGGCGTCACGGGCGCCGTCTCGTCCGGGGAGAAGCGCAGCCGGCGTTGCGCCACCGAGCGCGCGACGTCGGTTAACCGCTTGTTATGCGTGTGGGCGTACGCGCGCAGCCGCACCAACGCGTCCAGCGGCGAGACGCCCAGTTGCGCCGAAACCATACCGGCCGCCTGATGCACCTGGGCGTGCCACAGCACGGGCCCGAGGCCGTCAGGGTGCTCCGCGTCGACCGGTGTGACGATGCCGCTTTGGGCGTCGAGGACCAGCAACAACGCGGTGTCGGCGTAGACCAGGGCGTCCACCAGCTGATCTTGGCGAAGGTGACCGGGCCCGTCGTTGTACAGATCGAGCACCCCGACCCGGATCGCACCGAGCGCCAGCGGGAGGCTGTGCATCGCGCGCACCCCAAGCCGGCCCCCCTCGGACGCGAACATCGGCCAGCGGCGCGCGCTCATCGGCGCTTCCAGGTCCCCGATGAGTACCGGCCTGCCCGACTCCCACGCGTCGGTCCCCGGGCCCTGGCCCAGAGTCGCCTGCAGCTGCTCCAGCTCGGCGGCGCGCGAATCGCTGACGTACACCGGTTCCAGGTGCCGCAGGCTGCCGGTGAGCAGCAGGCCCACGCCGCTGACGCCGAGCTGCTCCACGCACGCCTCGCATGCGTGCCGCGGCGATATGGTCTGCCCGTCGCGCCGCGCCAGCGACGCGATCGATCTCCAGATCCGCGCCATACGGTCACCGTCCATGCCCCTGCACTTCTGTGTAGCGCATCCGGGGATCATCGCTTCGCCACGGCCGATGCATAAGAGCCGAACGTCACCTTGCTCAGCTACCGGCGGACGAGGAGCACGGAACGCCGGGATGCCCGGGATGCCCGGGATGCCCGGGATGGTGCAACAGTGGCTGCCCGGAAGGCCCGACCAGGCGGGCCGGCTCACCGGAGTCGGTGCCGCCGACAACCGGCACCTGAATCCGCTCGCGGTGCGCGCTCGCCGTCGGATTCAGGATGGAACGGGCGGTAGCTTCCGATTCCGACGGAGCCGACGCCGACCATCGCGGCGTCACGCGAGGCGTCCCCGCGCGCCGGCCGGCCGACCCGGGTGAGATGTTGGTTTCCACCGGCGACCGCCTTTCCGGCGGCCTCAATGGCGACGAGTTATGCTGCGGCTAGCTGATTTTCGTCATGGCTCAGGTCACGGGTCCTGAAATTAAAACTGTCGTGTGTTCGAATAACGTTGCAGCGCATGGGGATTGGGTGCCATGGTTGCCTCCGGGCCGGCCAGCTGGAAGACGTCGATCAGCCGGGCGACATCGCTCGGCGTGACGATGCCGACCAGCTGGCCCCCGTCCAAGACCAGGGCACGGCTGCGGCTACCGGCCGCCGACATGCGTTCGAGCAGGGCGCTCAGCGGCTCTTGCGGCCCGGCGGTGGGCACCGCGTGCAGCGGCAGGGCGACGTCGGCCACGCGGGTGGCGGCGCGCCGGCCGGGCGCAACGTCGCGCAGTTGGGTCAGCGTGACCAACCCCACGATCGACCCGTCCCGGTCGGCCACCGGATAGGCCGAGTGGCGGTCCCCAAGCACGTAATGCTGGATGAGGTCCTCGACGCTGATCCAGCCGGGGGCGCTGTGCGGGCCGGCGGTCATCGCGTCGGCGACGCGCACCCCGGCGAACAGCTGCTGGGTCGATATGCGGTGCTCTTCCTCGCGGCTGGCGGCGAAGATGAACCAGCCGATGAATGCCAGCCAAACGCCCCCGACGAGCCCACCCATCACGAACTCGGCCAGCCCCAGTGCGATCAGGATGAACGCGACGACCCGTCCGGCGTGCGCCGCGCCGATGCCCGCGCGCACGACGTCGCCGTGGCGACGCCACAGGTAGGCCCGCAGCACCCGGCCACCGTCCAACGGGGCGCCCGGCAACAGGTTGAACGCGCCGAGCAGCAGGTTGATGGCGGCTAACCACGACGCGACACCGACGACGATGGGGGCGGCCCGCACGGTGTTCAGCGCCGCGACGAGCGCGCCGAACGCCGCCGCCAACGCAAGGCTGGTGGCCGGGCCCGCGGCGGCGATCCGGAACGCCGCCCTGGGGGTCTTGGCCTCGCCGCCGAGCGTGGTCACACCGCCGAACAGCCACAGCGTGACGCTGCCCACCGCCACGCCCGCCCGGCGGGCGACGACGGCGTGGGCGAGCTCGTGGGCCAGCAGCGAGGCCAGCAGCACCAGCGCACCGCACGCCCCGGCCCCCCAATAGGCCGCCGGCGAATACCCTTTGACGACGCCGGGCAACGTGCTCGCCAGGCTCCAGGTGAACAACCACAGGATGACCAGCACACTCCAGTGCACGTTCACGGCGAACCCCGCGATTCGCCCCAGCGGGATCGCATCGCGCATGTCAAACCTCCGCAGCCGTTGACGGGGCAGGTGTTGACGAAACCACCGGGACGTGTGTTGCATCGACACCCGTCTCTGGCCGAATCTAGGGCGACGCCGCGACCGGCGGTAGGGTCATTTGACCTTCCCGCGACGGGAAATCGGCCAGCCCGAACGGGCGTCAAGAGGCTGGTCGCTCAGGATTCTCATACGGCTTCGTCCGCACGCTGTCCTGGCCGGTCCTGGCCGTCCAACGCGAACGAAGACGACATCGCGGCCACGTAGCCGTGCGCCACCAAAAGGGCCCGGGCGGGCCCAGTCCCGGCCAGCGTCTGCAGGGTCAATGCGACAGCCGATCAACGTGTTTCGACGGACGGCCACGCGGGGTTGACGTCAGCCGTTCGACCCGATGCTTGATCCCGAGCAGCAATCCTCGCGAGCTCAGCGCGATCACCGGTCTGACCAGCTCCATGGCGAACACCTCCCCCGGATGGCGCAACGAGATCCGGGTC
>JAQTVU010000327.1 GCA_028706695.1 Mycobacterium sp. | reverse complement strand
GGCGCGGCCCGTGCGGCGAACCGTCGTCGGTCACCTCTTCAACGGGAAGCCCGATCAGCTCGGTGGCCGTCGTGCCCGGCGAATCCGTCGTCGCGCTGGCGAAGATCACCGTCGGGTACGACGAGTACCGCGCGCACAACCGCAACAGACGGCGCAGCACCATGGCCACGTTGGATCCGAAAACACCCCGGTAGTAATGGCATTCGTCGACGACCAGATACCGGAGGCCGCGCAGTAACACGGCCCAGCGGGCATGGTTGCGCAAGATCGACACGTGGATCATGTCGGGGTTGGAGAACAGCCATCGGGAGCGCTCGCGGGCGAAGCGGCGGACTTCGGCGGGGCTGTCGCCGTCGTAGGCCGTGGGCGCCACCCCGAAACCAGGATCGCGCAGCCGCGGAACGGCCGCGGTAAGCGATTGGGCGGCGCGCAACTGGTCATGACCGAGCGCCTTGGTCGGCGACAGGTAGAGCGCCCGGGCCCGCGGGTCCGTCGCCAAGGCATTGAGGATCGGAAGCTGGTAGGCCAGTGACTTGCCCGACGCGGTGCCGGTGCTGATCGCCACGTGTCGACCGGCGTGGGCCAGCTCCGCGGCCGCGGCCTGATGCGACCACGGGGCGCCGATGCCGCAGTCGGCGAAGGCGGCGACCACGTCGGGCTCGGCCCACCGCGGCCAGATATGCGGGCGGCCGCAGCGGGCCGGCAACTCGGCGACGTGGCGCAGCGGACGCTCGCCCGGAGCCGTTCCGGCGAGCGCGACGGCAAGCAGGTCGCCGCCGAAACTCGCCACCAGACACCCTCCGAAAAGCCGCTCAGCGCATTAGCCTGTCGTGGAGACGATGAACATGATTGGATGGTTGCGGTCGCAGCTTCTGTGTTCGTGTCAAACTTTCGCAGGATCGACGTTGCGGCCGCGGTTCCTGCGAGGGTAATCGGTCGGGTCGAGTTCCGGCACTCAGCGAGGTATGGCGGTCGTATCAGGCCCGGGGCACCGAAGGGCGGTGCACCGCACCCAGAAGAAAAGGAAAGATCGAGAAATGCCACAGGGAACTGTGAAGTGGTTCAATGCGGAGAAGGGCTTCGGGTTCATCGCCCCCGAAGATGGTTCCGCAGACGTCTTTGTCCACTACACGGAGATCCAGGGTTCGGGCTTCCGCACCCTTGAAGAAAACCAGAAGGTCGAGTTCGAGATCGGCCACAGCCCTAAGGGCCCCCAGGCCACCGGAGTCCGCTCCCTGTAGAGTTCGATTCCCACGACAAACCCCCCGCGCAGTCCCGCTGAGCGGGCCGCCGCCGGGGGGTTTTTCGTTGCTGGGCACCGCGCCGCGGCGCCGAAAATCTCCTCGGCGCGTAGATCGGCGACCTGGCCTACTGTCGGTGGCGTGGGCCAGCTCTCCTTCTTCACAGCCGAATCGGTGCCGCCCGCGGTCGCCGACCTCTCCGGGGTGCTGGCGGCCTCCGGTCAGATCGTTACGGTCCGCGCCGCGCAGATTCCGGGTGCTCGCCTGTCGGTGGCCGTGGAGCATCTGTGGCGCGCCTCGGCGCTGGCCGAGATGATCCGGGAGGCCGGTCTGGCGCCCGAGATCGGCCACACCGACGAAGATACCCCCTTGGTTCGGACGGCGGTGAGCCCGTCGCTGGTCGCTCTCGCCGCCGAATGGACCCGCGGCGCGGTCAAGACGGTTCCCGCGCGGTGGCTGCCGGGGCCACGTGAGCTGCGGGCGTGGACGCTGGCGGGCGGCAGCCGGGCAGGCGACCACTTTCTGCTGGCACTGGACCCGCACGCGCCGGACACCCATTCACCGCTGGCATCCGCCCTGATGCGGGTCGGGATTGCGCCCACCCTGATCGGCACCCGCGGTGGTCGACCAGCGCTGCGCATCAGCGGTCGCCGACGGCTGTCGCGCCTGAGTGAGCACGTCGGGGAGCCCCCTTGCGGCGCCGACGCGTTATCGCATTGGCCTGGGGTATAACCAATCGAGAGGACACGTCAGTTTGCGTCGGCCCGGCGGGGGGTGCCAGATTAGGTGCCCTGAAGGGGAACGAACCGCGACGTACCGGAATTTCGTCGGAATTTTGGACGCCGACCTGTCATTCTTCCTGCAGGACGGCCTCACCGGAGGCCGGGACGAGAGATGGAGCGTAAGCGGAGTTGGCTGACAAGCTGAAGGACCGCGGCAGGCCTGGCAGCAGCCGAAACGGGAGCCCCAGGCGGCTCGTCATCGTCGAGTCGCCGACCAAGGCGCGTAAATTGGCCGGCTACCTGGGCTCCGCTTACATCGTCGAGTCGTCGCGCGGCCACATCCGCGACCTGCCGCGGGCCGCGGCCGACGTGCCCGCAAAGTACAAGTCGGAGCCGTGGGCGCGGCTGGGGGTCAACGTCGACCGGGATTTCGAACCGCTATATATCATCAGCCCGGAGAAAAAGAGCACCGTCAGCGAACTGAAGGGTTTGCTCAAAGACGTCGACGAGCTCTATCTGGCCACGGACGGTGACCGTGAGGGCGAAGCGATCGCCTGGCATCTGCTGGAAACGCTCAAACCACGCATCCCGGTCAAGCGGATGGTCTTCCACGAGATCACCGAGCCGGCGATCCTCGAAGCCGCCGAGCACCCGCGCGACCTGGACATCGACCTGGTGGACGCGCAGGAAACCCGCCGCATCCTCGACCGGCTGTACGGCTATGAGGTCAGCCCGGTGCTATGGAAGAAGGTCGCGCCCAAGCTGTCGGCGGGCCGGGTCCAGTCGGTCGCCACCCGCATCATCGTGCAGCGTGAACGCGACCGGATGGCCTTCCGCAGCGCGTCCTACTGGGACATCGTCGCGGAGCTGGACGCCAGCGTGTCCGACCCCACGGCGCAGCCGCCAATCTTCTCCGCCCGACTGACCACCGTCGACGGCATGCGGGTGGCCACCGGCCGCGACTTCGACTCGTTGGGCCGGCTGCGCGCCCGGGGCGATGGGGCGGCCCCGGAAGTTGTGGTGCTGGACGAGGCGGGGGCGACGGAGCTGGCGGCGGGCCTGCGGGGCGCCCAACTGTCCGTGGCGTCGGTGGAGGAGAAGCCCTACACCCGACGCCCCTATCCGCCGTTCATGACCTCGACGCTGCAGCAGGAAGCGGGCCGCAAGTTGCGGTTCTCCGCGGAGCGCACGATGAGCATCGCGCAGCGTCTCTACGAGAACGGCTACATCACCTACATGCGTACCGACTCCACCACGCTGTCGCAGTCCGCGATCGACGCCGCGCGCACCCAGGCACGTCAGCTCTACGGCGAGGAGTACGTCGCCGCCTCGCCGCGTCAGTACACCCGCAAGGTCAAGAACGCCCAGGAGGCGCACGAGGCGATCCGGCCGGCGGGTGAGACGTTTGCCATCCCCGATGCGGTGCGCCGCGAGCTCGATGGCGACGAATTCCGGCTCTACGAGTTGATCTGGCAGCGCACGATGGCGTCCCAGATGGCCGATGCGCGCGGCACCACGCTGAGCCTGCGGATCGCCGGCAGCTCCGCGGGCCGGCAGGTCGTGTTCTCCGCCAGCGGACGCACCCTGACTTTCCCCGGCTTCCTCAAGGCCTACGTCGAGACGGTCGACGAGCTGGCTGGCGGTGAGGCCGACGACGCCGAGCGCCGGCTGCCGCGGCTCAACGAGGGCCAGCGGCTGGACGCCCGGGAACTCAGCCCCGACGGCCATGCCACCAACCCGCCGGCGCGCTACACCGAGGCCTCGCTGGTCAAGGCGCTCGAAGAGCTCGGCATCGGCCGCCCGTCGACGTACTCGTCGATCATCAAGACCATCCAGGACCGCGGCTACGTGTACAAGAAGGGCAGCGCGCTGGTGCCCTCGTGGGTGGCCTTCGCCGTCACCGGGCTGCTGGAGCGGCATTTCGGCCGCCTGGTCGACTACGGGTTCACCGCCGCGATGGAAGACGAACTCGACGCCATCGCCACCGGCCAGCAGCGTCGCACCAACTGGCTGCACAATTTCTACTTCGGCGGCGAGCACGGCCTCCCCGATTCGGTGGCGCGCTCGGGCGGGCTGAAGAAGCTCGTCGGCGTCAACCTGGAAGGCATCGACGCGCGGGAAGTCAACTCCATCAAGTTGTTCGACGACGCCCAGGGCCGCCCGGTCTATGTCCGGGTGGGCAAGAACGGCGCCTACCTGGAGCGCATGGTGCCCAGCGACCCCGATGATCCCGGCAGCGAGCCGACCCCGCAGCGGGCCAACCTCAACGACTCGCTGACCCCCGACGAGCTGACGCT
>JAQTVU010000326.1 GCA_028706695.1 Mycobacterium sp. | reverse complement strand
CGTCCCCAGCCCGATCCAGCCGACCTGCCCGTTCATCGCGTCAGCGGCCCGGAGGCCGCCGGCCCGAGCCCGGCGCAGCGGCCGCCCACCACGTGCAGCACCCGATCGGCCGCCCGCGCGGCCTGCGCGGGGTCGTGGGTGACCCACAGGGCCGGGATTCCGTCGTCGTCGGCTAATTCGCGGACCGCACCCTCGATCACCTTTGCCGCTTCGGCGTCGACGGCGGACGTGGGCTCGTCCAGCAGCAGCACCTGGGGCTGGGCCAGCAACGTGCGGGCCAGACACATGCGCTGGGCCTCCCCGCCCGACAGCGCGGTCGCGTCACGATCCAGCCATGATCCGGTCAGCGCCACGCGCGCCAGCGTCTCACGCATCCGCGTTTCGGACGCGCCCGGGTCGGCGACCCGCAAGTTGTCGGCGACCGTTCCCGCAAACGGCGTCGGACGCTGGAAGCACATGCCGACCCGGCGCCGCAACACCAACGGGTCGATCCGCCCGATATCGCTGCCGCAGAACAACACCCGGCCGCTGGTGGGCACCTCCAGCCGGTTGCACAGCCGCAGCATGGTTGACTTCCCCGAACCGGAAGGCCCGAAAACCGCGGTCACGCCCCGCCCGGGGACCGCGGCGGTGAAACCGTCCAGCGCCCGCACCCCGCCGCGCTGCACGACGACATCGACGAATTCGAACACCGAGTCCTCAACCACCAGAAGAGCTCCTCATCAGCTTCTCATCCGCCCGGGGTCGGCAGCTGGGCCCGAATTAGGGGCGCCGGCGGCGAAAACCATATCTTTTCGGAGCCCCGTTTTCGCCGTGGCTCCCGCCTGGTATGTGGATCACCTGCCGCGCCTGCCTTTAATGAAATCCCGGGTCTCCTGCCAGTGGGGTAGGAGGCCGGACGCGCATGCGTCATCGAAACTGGGTGCCGAGGCGTCGCGCTCGGACAGGCTGGGCGTGGCGCCTTGGACCAGCGGCCAGTCAATGCCCAGCGCCGGATCCGTCGCACAGATGGTGTGCTCGCGCTGCGGGTCGTATTCCGCCGAGCACAGATACATCACCGTCGAATCGTCTTGCAGCGCGAGGAAGCCGTGCGCCAGGCCCTCGGAGATGTAGATCGTGCGGCGGGCGGTGTCGTCGAGCAGCACCGAAGCCCAGCGGCCGAACGTCGGTGACCCCATCCGGATGTCGACGACGACGTCGAACACCGCACCGCGAACGCAGGTCACGTACTTGGCCTGGCTCGGTGGCAGCTGGGCGAAATGCAGCCCGCGCAGCACCCCGGCCGCAGAGACCGAACAGTTGGCTTGCCGGACGTCCAGGCGGTGACCGGCGAATGCGCTGAAGCCGCGATCGGTGAACCACTCGAAGAACAACCCGCGGGAGTCACCGTGAACGGTCGGAGTGATCTCCCAGGCGCCGGGAATGTCCAGCTCGCGAACTTCCGTCATCGGCCGCGCTCTTCGTAGCGGGCCTCAGCGGCGTGCTTCAGGGGACGCCACCACGATTCGTGGTCGCGGTACCACTCGATGGTCGCGCTCAGACCCTCGTCGAAGTCGGTATGCTTTGGCGCCCAGCTCAATTCGTCGTAGAGCGCCGAAGGTTCGATGGCATACCGCAGATCGTGGCCGACGCGGTCGGTGACGTGGTCGAAGTCGTTCGGGTCGCGCCCCATCATCCTCAGCAGCGTCCGCAGCACGCTCAGGTTGTCGCGTTCACCTTCCGAGCTGATCAGATACGTCCGGCCGACCTGGCCCTTCTCCAGGATGCGCCGAACCGCGCTGTTGTGGTCGTCGACGTGAATCCAGTCGCGGACGTTGGCGCCGCTGCCGTACAGCTTGGGCCGCCGCCCGGTGAGCACATTGGTGATCTGGCGCGGGATGAACTTCTCGACGTGCTGATAGGGGCCGTAGTTGTTGGAACAGTTGGAAATCGTCGCGCGCACCCCGTAAGACCGCACCCAGGCCTGCACCAGCATGTCGGCGGCGGCCTTGGTCGCCGAATACGGACTCGAAGGGTTGTAGCGGCTCAACTCGGTGAACCGCTCACGGGCGTCGAGTTCCAGGTCGCCGTACACCTCGTCGGTCGAAATGTGATGCAGCCGCACGCCGTGGCGCCGCACCGCCTCCAGGATTGTGAAGGTGCCGACCACGTTGGTGTGCAGGAACGGCCTCGGGTCGTCCAGCGCATTGTCGACGTGGCTCTCGGCGGCGAAGTGCACCACCGCGTCGGACTCGGCGACCAGCCCTGAGACCAGGTCGGTGTCGGTGATGTCGCCCACGACGAGCCTGATGGCGTGCTCGACATCCGTGAGCGATTCCCGCCGTCCGGCGTAGGTCAACGCGTCGAGCACCGTCACGATGTCTTCGGGATGCTCCCGCACGGTGCTGTGTACGAAATTGGCGCCGATGAAGCCGGCGCCACCGGTGACCAACAGGCGCATGGTTTGAAACCCTAACCGAGCCCCCCGGTCAGGTTGCTGGAGTCAGTCCCAGCGGTGCCGCCAATTCGGTGAGCGCGGGCAGCAGCGTCTCCTCGTTCCAGCCGCCCAGCACCTGGATGGCAACGTGGTCGGCGCCGGCTTCCAGGTGCTCGTTGAGGCGATGCGCGATGGCATCGGGGGTGCCGCAGGCCACCAGCGCGTCGACCAGCTTGTCGCTGCCGGGCCTGCGCACGTCGTCGTGGGTGAACCCGATGCGCAGCCAGTTGTTCACATAGTTGCTCAGCCCCAGGTAGTGGTCGAGGAATCGGCGACCGACCGCGCGGGCCTCGGCACGGTCGGTGGTGAGCACCACTTTGTGCTCGGGCGCCAAGAACACCGACCCGCCGACCAGGTCGCGTGCCTTGGCCGTGTGTTCGGGGGTGGTCAGGTACGGATGGGCGCCCGCGCTGCGCTCCGCCGCCAGCCGCAACACCCGCGGCCCGAGCGCCGCAAGCACCCGGCGGCTGGTCGGCACCGAGCCCGTGTCCAGTGCGTCGAGGTAGTCGACCAGCGCGTCGTAGGGCTTGGCGTACTCCTCGGTGTGCTCCCGGTGGCCCACCCCGATGCCGAGCAGAAATCTTCCCGGGTGGGCGCTTTCGATGCGCCCGAACGATTCGGCGACCGCCGGCGCCGGCGCGGACCAGATGTTGACGATGCCGGTGGCCACCTGCAGCGAGGCGGTCTCCGCCAGGGCCGGGTCGACCCAGGCGAGATCAGCGTCCGGCGATCCGCCGATCCACGCGGCCCCATACCCCAGGGATTCGATCCCCGCGGCCAGTTCGGGCTCGATTGCCCGGGTGGGCAGCCATACGCCGAACCGGCCGAGGTCGGGTTTGAGTGAAACGCCCTCGGTCATCAGGGTCCCTTCTGCTTTTCCATCTGTTTTTGCATGACGTGTTCAGTCCGCGCGGCGGCGGCGCCGATCCGGCCGGTGCCGACACCAGGTTTTCATTCTTGGTCCGGACCTGCACGGGAATGTGGTCGGCGCCGGCGGCGAGGTGCCGCTTGCGCCGCGTCGCGATCCGGTGCGGGCGCCGTAGGCGACCACCGCGGCGACCGGCAATCACTGCCCGCCCGACGCCGATGGCCCGCCGGAAGCGGCCCGGGCCGGCCCTGTCGACACGGTGGAACGACTCGGCCGCCGGCCGGGCCGGCGCCGTCCCGGTGACCACCTACAACGCGGCGGTCCTTCCCGGATCGTTTCCAGGGGGTCCAGCCCGACCGGCGGAGGGCCCACTCAGACGACCCCGTGGCCCGGGGCTTGCCCGCCGCGGCGCTAGCCCACTGCTGGCACCGGGCTCGCACTGGGCTAGCATTGCCAGCGGTCGCGGTGTCTCCACGCAGGGATGCTGGATGCCGCGGATGTCGTGGGTATATCGCGCCGCGGTTCTCCGCAGGTGCCGGGGCGGCTGAATTTTGGTCCCGGCCGCATTACCAGGTATTGTAGAACAACGGTGCGGCGTCCTCGCCGGCTTTTCTGCGTGCCTGTCCTAGGAACTTCCTGTCACCGGCTCACGTTTGAAGTCCCGGGGAGTGCTGCGCCGGCCCGGGCGCACCGAACCGAAACCGAAGATACTGAAGACGAGGATTTCTGCGAAGTTATGGCCAAGAAGGACGGTGCCATCGAGGTTGAGGGCCGTGTCGTCGAGCCCCTGCCCAATGCGATGTTCCGCATTGAGCTGGAGAACGGCCACAAGGTGCTTGCCCACATCAGCGGCAAGATGCGGCAGCACTACATCCGCATCCTGCCCGAGAACCGCGTGGTGGTGGAGTTGGCTCCCTACGACCTGTCCCGG
>JAQTVU010000325.1 GCA_028706695.1 Mycobacterium sp. | reverse complement strand
AAGAAGGTTAACGGCCGCAAGCGCCGCATCGTGGTCGACACGATGGGGCTGCTGGCCGCACTGGAGATCGAAACCGCCGCGCGCGGATACCGGCGGCTGTACCTCATCACCGGCAACCGGCAGCCCGAGGCCGAGGCGCTCTACGACACCGGTGCCCGCCGACACGACACCGGACTGGGGACCGTTTGGTCCGATCGCGTTCGAGAAAATTCTCAGTACCAACCAGCCGTAAAGGGCGACATTGCTTTTACGGTCGGCTTTCACGGTCGCCGGCTCACAACTACTCACCCGCCAGCGCCAGGGCCCGCTGGGTGGCCTCCCGGATGGGGCCGTGCCACACCTCGCCATGACCGGGCAGCAGCACGTCGGTGTCCAGCAGGGCCAGCGCGTTCAGGCTTCGCAGGCAGTTGCGCTGGCTGTGGCTGAACACCGCCGGCAGCAGCTGTGGCCCGCGGTGGCGAAGCAAGGGATGGCCGGTGATCAGCGCGTCGCCGCTGACCAGGACACCGTCCACCACATATGAGCAGTGCCCGCTGGTGTGCCCCGGGGTGGAGATCGCCATCGGGCGGCCCGGCAGCGCGGCGGCCACCTTCGCGGTGAGCGGCTGCGCCGAGGGGAGGCCGTCGCGGACCAACCCGCCGCTGCGCACGACGTGCAGGCCCCACGCCGCCCACCGCGGCCGCCAGACGCGCAGCGCAACGTCGAAAACAGAGGCCTGTTCCAGGTACTCACGCTTGGCGTGGCTCACCTCTTCGGCGTGGCAGTACACCGGGGTGCCATGCACGTTGGCGAACCACAGGGCCGAGCCCAGATGGTCGATGTGCGCATGGGTCAGCAGGATGGCGCGCACGTCGCCGGCGCCGCAACCGAGCTGCCGCAGCGCGGTCAGCACGGCCTCCCGGTCGGCGGGGTATCCGGCGTCGATGAGCAGGACGCCGGTGTCGCCGGTGACAAAGGTCCAGTTCACGGCGCGGCCCCGGGCGAGATGCACCGTGTCGGTCACCTGAGTGAGGGTCGGGGCCGGTCCCATGCCCGCGAGTGTAGAAGCGATCGCGAGGGCGGCGGAGCCGGGCGTGGCGGGTCGTGACCGGATGGTGGGGAGCGATCGCGAGGGCGGCGGAGCCGGGCGTGGCGGGTCGTGACCGGATGGTGGGGAGCGATCGTGAGGGCGGCGGAGCCGGGCGTGGCGGGTCGTGACCGGATGGTGGGGAGTAGAAAGAAGGCGTGGCCGAACTGAAACTGGGTTACAAGGCGTCCGCTGAACAATTCGCACCACGAGAGCTCGTCGAACTGGCCGTCGCCGCCGAAGACCACGGCATGGACAGCGCCAGCGTCAGTGACCATTTCCAGCCGTGGCGGCATGTGGGCGGGCATGCCCCGTTTTCGTTGGCGTGGCTGGCCGCCGTCGGTGAACGCACGAAGCGGATCACGCTGGGCACCTCGGTCCTCACCCCGACCTTTCGCTACAACCCCGCCGTCGTCGCCCAGGCGTTCGCCACCATGGCCTGCCTGTACCCGGACCGAGTCTTCCTCGGCGTGGGCACCGGGGAGGCGCTCAACGAAATCGCGACCGGATATGAGGGCGAGTGGCCGGAGTTCCGGGAGCGGTTTGCCCGGCTGCGCGAATCGGTGCGGCTGATACGGGAACTGTGGCGCGGGGACCGCGTCGATTTCAACGGCGACTACTACCGGGTCAAGGGCGCCGCCATCTACGACGTGCCCGAGGCGGGCGTGCCCATCTACATCGCCGCCGGCGGCCCGGCGGTCGCCAGGTACGCCGGACGCGCCGGTGACGGCTTCATCTGCACCTCGGGCAAGGGGGAGGAGCTCTACACCGAGAAGCTCATGCCGGCCGTCAAAGAGGGCGCCGCGACCGCCGAGCGCAACGTCGATGACATCGACAAAATAATCGAGGTCAAGGTCTCCTACGACACCGACCCGCAGTTGGCCCTGGAAAACACCCGCTTCTGGGCGCCGCTGTCGCTGACCGCCGAGCAGAAGCACAGCATCGACGACCCGATCGAGATGGAGAAGGCGGCCGACGCGCTGCCGATCGAGCAGGTCGCCAAGCGCTGGATCGTGGCCTCCGACCCCGACGAGGTCGTCGAGAAAGTCAAGGACTACGTCGACTGGGGCCTCAATCACCTGGTCTTCCACGCGCCCGGCCACGACCAGCGGCGGTTCCTTCAGCTCTTCGAAAAGGACCTGGCGCCCAGGCTCCGACGGTTGGCTTGAAGGGCGGACTGGTGAGCATCGGCTCCGCCTCCGCAATCTACATCGCGGCACCCGAGCCAGAGACCGGCAAGTCGACGGTCGCGCTCGGGCTGCTGCACCGCTTGAGCGCCAGGGTCCCCAAAGTCGGTGTGTTCCGGCCGATCACCCGCCTCGGTGAAGACCGCGACTACATCCTGGAACTGCTGCTCGGGCACACCACCGCGGGCCTGCCCTACGAGCAGTGCATCGGGGTGACCTATCCGCAGCTGCACGCCGACGGCGACGCCGCGATCGCCGCCATTGTCGAGTCCTATCACGCGATGGCCGACGCCTGCGACGTGGTGGTGATCGTCGGCAGCGACTACACCGACGTCACCCGGCCCGCCGAGCTGTCGGTCAACGCGCGGATCGCGGTAAACCTCGGCGCGCCGGTGCTTTTGACGGTCAGCGGAAAAGGCCGCACCGCCGACGACGTGGCCCGTGTCGTCGAGGTCTGCCTGGCCGAGCTGTCGGCCCAGCGCGCCCACACCGCCGCGGTGCTGGCCAACCGCTGCGGGCCGACCGAGCTGGCTTCCGTCGCCGAGGCGCTGCGCGGCTTCTCCCAGCGCAGCTACGTGCTGCCCGAAGAGCCGTTGCTGTCCGCGCCGACGGTGGCCGAACTGGAGAAGGCCGTCAACGGCAGCCCGGTCAGCGGCGAGGCGTCGCTGCGGGACCGCGAGGTGCTGGGTGTGCTGGTCGCCGGAATGACCGCCGATCACGTGCTGGAGCGGCTACGCGACGGGATGGCAGTCATCACCCCCGGCGACCGCTCCGACGTCGTCCTCGCCGTCGCCAGCGCCCATGCCGCCGAAGGCTTTCCGTCGCTGTCGTGCATCGTCTTGAATGGCGGGTTCGAGCTGCACCCGTCGATCGCGGCGCTGGTCGTCGGGCTGCGGCTGCGGCTGCCGATCATCGCGACCACGCTGGGCACCTACGACACCGGCAGTGCGGCCGCCTCGGCGCGTGGCCGCATCACGGCGACCTCGCAACGCAAGATCGACACCGCCCTGGCGCTGATGGACCGCCACGTCGACATTTCGGATCTGTTGGCACAACTGGCCATTCCGATTCCCACCGTGACTACGCCGCAGATGTTCATCCACCGGCTGACGCAGCTGGCCCGCGCGGACCGCAAGCGCATCGTTCTACCCGAGGGTGACGACGACCGCATCCTCGAGGCCGCCGGCCGGGTGCTGCAGCGCCAGGTCGCCGACCTGACGATCCTCGGTGACGAGGGCCGAATCCGGTCCCGGGCGGCCGAACTCGGCGTTGCTCTGGGCGAGACGCAGGTCATCGATCCGCACACCAGCGAAGTGCGTCACCAGTTCGCCGACCAGTACGCCCTGTTGCGCAGGTCCAAGGGGGTCACCCTTGAGCATGCGCGTGAGAGCATGTATGACGCAACATATTTCGGCACCATGTTGGTCTACAACGACATGGTCGACGGCATGGTCTCCGGTGCCGCGCACACCACGGCGCACACCGTGCGGCCCGCATTGGAGATCATCAAGACCGTCCCCGGCGTCTCCGTCGTGTCCAGCGTCTTCTTCATGTGCCTGCCCGATCGGGTGCTCGCCTACGGTGACTGTGCGATCGTGCCCGACCCGACACCCGAGCAGCTGGCCGACATCGCGATCTCTTCGGCCCGCACCGCCGCACGCTTCGGCGTCGAACCGCGGGTCGCGATGCTGTCCTACTCCACCGGCGACTCGGGCGTCGGTGCCGATGTCGAAAAGGTAAGGCAAGCAACATTATTGGTGCGTTCCCGCGAGCCGGATCTGCCGGTGGAGGGGCCCATCCAGTACGACGCCGCGGTTGAGCCGTCGGTCGCGGCCACCAAGTTGCACCACTCCCCGGTGGCCGGTCGCGCCACGGTGCTGATCTTTCCCGACCTGAACACCGGCAACAACACCTACAAGGCGGTGCAGCGCAGCGCCGGGGCAATCGCGATCGGTCCGGTGCTGCAGGGGTTGCGCAAACCGGTGAACGACCTCTCGCGCGGTGCGCTGGTCGAAGACATCGT
>JAQTVU010000324.1 GCA_028706695.1 Mycobacterium sp. | reverse complement strand
GTGCATCACTACTTCGGTACCAAACAGAAATTGTTCGCTGCGGCGGTTCACATCCCGATCGATCCGATGGACATCATCGGCCCGTTGCGCGATGTGCCGATCGAGCAGATCGGATACCGGCTGACGTCGATGCTGTTGCCGCTGTGGGATTCCGACGTGGGCACGGGGCTTATCGCCACGCTGCGGTCCATCCTGGCCGGCTCGGAGATCAACCTGTTCCGCACGTTCATCGAGGACGTGATCGCGGTGGAAGTCGGGCCGCGCATTGACAATCCGCCCGGCAGCGGGGTCATCCGCGTCCAGTTCGTCGCCTCTCAGCTGGTCGGCGTGGTGATGGCGCGCTACATCCTGCAGCTGGAGCCGTTCGCGTCGCTGCCGGCCCAGCAGATCGCGCAGACCATCGCGCCGAAGCTACAGGCCTACCTCACCGGGGAGCTGCCGGAGGGCCTTGTGCCATGAGCCGGGCGTGCTCGTCGTCGTCGACGTCGCCGGAGCAATGCTCCCAAGATGGGGTGGTGGTGGCTCATGTGCCGTGGGCGCGCCCGGGTGCCCGCCACGCCTGGGCGTTCGAGGACACCTGCGCGTGGCTGACCGCACACGCCGCGATGAGCGTGGTGGCAATGTTTTTGCGGGTGGCCTGGCGCATGATTGCCGCGATCGTGGGCCGGTCGTCGCCGATGGCCGCCATGACCTGTTGGCCGGGCTCACCAGAATCGGCATCGATGAGATCGCCTAATCGCACAGGGCATCGCCATTTGACCTGCGTCATCGATCACGTGACGGGCCGGCTGGTGTGGGCCGCCGAAGGCCGCGACAAAGACGCCCTGGGACGGTTCTTCGACCAACTCGGCCAGCAGCGGGCCGCGGCATTGACCCGCATCAGCTGTGACAGCGCCGAATGGATCCACGCCCACGCGCGCTCAGAGCACTTCGCCGGTCAGACAAGGGGAACCTGCGCCGCGACCGCTGCGGCTTGGCGGACTGCTCGGGCTGGACGTGACCGTCGGCGGCCTGCTCGACGGGTGCATCGGTATCGGCCAGATGGGTCGATGCGGTCCGCCCACGGGTTCCGGTGCCAGTGCTGGGCGACTCGGCTTGGCAGGGAGACACGGTCACCGCCGCAGCGATCGACAGCCCCATGCGCGTCACCTGGAACGGTGCACGGACAACGACATCGAGCGTGTTCTTGGTGGCGGTCATAACTTTGGCAATCCCGTCACCGGAAAGCACCGCGGCAGGGCGCTGCACAGCCAGGTCGATGCGCTCCTCGAGAACTGCCCTCAGACGTTTCTCACCGGTCTTCGTTGGCATAACCGGTGGTCAGGGTCAGGTTACGTGATGAGGCCTGTTTTGCGACCGGGTGGCGGTGTGCACGGCATCGAGGCCGCCCGATCGCCGCAGCAATCAGCTGGCCTGTGGAGACGTCGGCGCACCGCCAGGACGTGTCGAGATTCCCCTCGCCGGCGACGAACCGCCACCGGTGGAATCCCATCCCCCAGTGCAACGCCGAGATCGTCGGTCGATAGCGCATCTCATCCGCCTGCACGGTCGCAGCAGCCGTGCCGGCGGCGCGCTGGCCTCGCTGCGACGCCCGGCGGCTGGGTGGCCAGCCAAAACCGCGGACCGCGCTGATGTGCCATGATGTCCACGCTGTATAGAGTCAGGAAGCGGCGGTGGATCTCAATTTCTCGGCGGTCACCCGACCGGTCGGGCGCCTGGTTGCCACGGCGCAGAACGGTCTGGAAGTCTTGCGGCTGGGGGGCCTGGAAACTGGCAGCATCCCGTCGCCCTCACAGACTGTCGAGAGCGTCCCGATGTACAAGCTGCGGCGCTACTTCCCGCCCGACAGCCGGCCGGGACAACCGCGGGTCGGGCCGCCCGTGTTGCTGGTGCACCCGATGATGATGTCGGCGGACATGTGGGACGTCACCCGCGAAGACGGTGCGGTGGGCATCCTGCACGCCAACGGGTTGGACCCGTGGGTCATCGACTTCGGATCGCCCGACAAGGTCGAAGGTGGCATGCGGCGCAACCTCGCCGACCACATCGTCGCGCTCAGCCACGCGGTCGACACCGTCAGGGCGACCACCGGCTGCGACGTGCACTTGGTCGGATATTCGCAGGGCGGGATGTTTTGCTATCAGGCCGTGGCGTACCGGCGCTCGAAGAACATCGCCAGCATCGTGACGTTCGGGGCGCCGGTGGACACCCTGGCCGCGCTACCCATGGGTGTCCCCGCGAACCTCGGCGCGGCCGCGGCGAACTTCATGGCCGACCATGTCTTCAGCCGGCTGGCGATCCCGAGTTGGTTGGCACGCACCGGATTTCAGATGCTTGACCCGCTCAAGACCGCCAAGGCGCGGGTCGACTTCCTCCGCCAGCTGCATGACCGCGAAGCACTACTGCCGCGCGAACAGCAGCGCAGGTTCCTCCAGCGCGAAGGCTGGATCGCCTGGTCCGGTCCGGCGATCTCCGAGTTGCTCAAGCAGTTCATCGCCCACAATCGGATGATGACCGGCGGCTTCGCCATCAAGGGACAGATGGTCACGCTCACGGACATCACCTGCCCGGTGCTGGCGTTCGTCGGCGCGGTGGACGACATCGGCCAGCCCGCCTCCGTGCGCGGCATCCGGCGGGCCGCGCCCAACGCCGAAGTCTACGAATGCCTCGTCCGCACAGGGCATTTCGGGTTGGTCGTGGGAACCAAGGCGGCTCAACAGAGTTGGCCCACCGTGGCGGAATGGGTGAAGTGGCTCTCCACCGGCGGCGACAAGCCCGAAGGCATCGACCTGATGGCCGATCAGCCCGCCGATCACACCGACAGCGGTGTCGCACTGAGCACGCGGCTCGTCCACGGTATCGGCGAGGTCTCCGAGGCGGCGCTGGCGATGGCGCGCGGCGCGGCCGACGCGGTCGTCACCGCCAACAAGTCGGTGCGGACACTGGCCGTGGAGACCGTGCGGACGCTGCCGCGGTTGATGCGCCTGGGACAGCTCAACGACCACACCCGAATTTCGTTGGGCCGCATCATCGATGAGCAGGCCCATGACGCCCCCAAGGGGGAGTTCCTGTTGTTCGACGGGCGCGTGCACACCTACGAGGCCGTGAACCGGCGCATCAACAACGTCGTTCGCGGCCTGATCGAGGTCGGGGTGCGGCAGGGTGATCGGGTGGGCGTGGTGATGGAGACCCGGCCCAGCGCGCTGGTCGCGATCGCGGCGTTGTCTCGGCTGGGCGCGGTCGCCGTGGTGATGCGGCCGGACGATGACCTGCCGGCGTCGGTCCGGCTCGGGTCGGTGACCGAGCTGCTCACCGACCCGGCGAACCTCGATGCGGTGCTGGCCTCCGGATGTCAAACGGGCAGGCAGGTGCTGGTGCTGGGCGGCGGGGAGTCGCGCGACTTGCACCTGCCCGACGACACCGACGTCATCGATATGGAGAAGATCGACCCGGACGCCGTCGACCCGCCGGGCTGGTACCGGCCCAACCCCGGACTGGCCCGGGATCTGGCGTTCATCGCGTTCAGCACGGCCGGCGGCGAGCTGGTGGCCAAGCAGATCACCAACTACCGCTGGGCGGTGTCGGCGTTCGGGACCGCCTCTACGGCCGCGCTCGACCGCCGTGACACGGTGTACTGCCTGACCCCGCTGCACCATGAGTCCGCGCTGCTGGTGAGCCTGGGCGGCGCCGTGGTCGGCGGCACGCGCGTCGCGCTGTCGCGCGGCCTGCAACCGGACCGGTTCGTCCGCGAGGTGCGCCAGTACGGTGTCACCGTGGTGTCCTACACCTGGGCGATGCTCCGCGAGATCGTCGACGATCCGGCGTTCGTGCTGCACGGCAACCATCCGGTGCGGTTGTTCATCGGCTCAGGCATGCCCACCGGATTGTGGGAGCGGGTGTTGGACGCGTTCGCGCCCGCCAACGTCGTCGAGTTCTTCGCCACCACCGACGGGCAGGCCGTGTTGGCCAACGTGTCCGGCGCCAAGATCGGCAGCAAGGGCCGTCCGGTGCCCGGCACCGGGCGCATCGAGCTGGGCGCCTATGACGCCGAGCGCGACCTCATCTTGGAGAATGAGCGCGGTTTCGTGCAGGTCGCCGAGCCCAAGCAGGTTGGGGTGCTGCTGGCCGCGTCCAGCGGACCGATCGACCCCACGGCGGTGGTGAAACGCGGCGTCTTCAGGCCGGGGGACACCTGGGTTTCGACCGACTATTTGTTCTACCGCGACGACGACGGGGACTACTGGCTGGCCGGCAGGCGCGCTTCGGTGGTCCGCACCGCGCGCGGTTTGGTGTTCGACG
>JAQTVU010000323.1 GCA_028706695.1 Mycobacterium sp. | reverse complement strand
TGGAACTTGAATCCCATTGCGGCAAGCTCCTTTTGGAACTTAGCTATGGTGCTGTCGTCGAGGTGTTTGCGCCAGTTGAACGACGGCGAGCAGTTGTATGCCAGCATCTGGTCGGGGTAGGCGGCCTTGACCGCCTCGGAGAACGTGCGCGCAAGCTCCAGGTCGGGGGTGCCGGTCTCCATCCAGATCAGGTCGGCGTAGGGCGCGTAGGACTTGGCCCGGGCGATGCAGGGCTCGATGCCGTTGCGGGTGCGGTAGAACCCTTCCTTGGTGCGCTCACCGGTGATGAACGGGCGATCGCGCTCGTCGACGTCGGACGTGATCAGCGTGGCCGCTTCGGCGTCCGTACGAGCGATCACCACGGTCGGGACATCGCAAACGTCGGCGGCCAACCGGGCCGAGATCAGCGTCCGGATGTGCTGCTGGGTCGGAATCAGCACCTTGCCGCCCAGGTGACCGCACTTCTTCTCCGAGGCCAGCTGGTCTTCCCAGTGGGTGCCGGCAGCGCCGGCGGCGATCATGGCTTTCTGCAGCTCGAAGACGTTGAGCGCGCCACCGAAGCCGGCCTCGCCGTCGGCCACGATCGGTGCCAGCCAGTTCTCCACCGAGGTGTCGCCCTCGATCTTGGCGATCTGGTCGGCTCGCTGCAGCGCGTTGTTGATGCGGCGAACCACCTGCGGCACCGAGTTGGCCGGGTACAGGCTCTGATCCGGGTAGGTGTGGCCGGACAGGTTGGCGTCACCGGCGACCTGCCAGCCCGACAGGTAGATCGCCTTCAAGCCCGCGCGGACCTGCTGGACGGCCATGTTGCCGGTCAGGGCGCCCAGCGCGTTGACCCATTCCAGGTCGTGCAGCTCGTCCCACAGCACCTCCGCCCCACGGCGCGCCAAGGTGAACTCCTCGACCACGGTGCCCTGCAACGCGACGACGTCCTCGGCGCTGTAGGTGCGGGTGACGTCCTTCCAGCGCGGATTGGTGTCCCAGTCCTGCTGGATCCGATCGGCGCTCTTCGGGGTGCCAACGACAGACATTGGTCTTGCTCCTTAACAAACTTTGATCGTTGAGTTCCCGCCGCCGCCCGACGGTAGCTTGCGGACTCAACTTCGCTGATGTGCTAACTCGACCATGGCATAGCGTGTCGATGCTGGTCCAGCCATTTCAAATGCTAATTTTGGCTACAGCTCCGGAATACTTTTGCAAAGTTTGCGAAGCCGTCCGGGAACTTAACCGCCTCAGGCTCTACCCGCCAGTAGCGCCGAAACCGCAGGTCAACGGGTCTTGGCGGGGGCGGACCAAACGGGGCCGTGGCTCAGAGTGCGAAGATCGCGGCGACGGCTTTGGTTTCGTCGCCGACTGCGTATGTGAGCGTTGTAACAGTCCGATCGGCCAGCCCGGGGCCGAACAGATCGGTGGAACCGGCCGGGCGCAGGTGCGAAACGATCTCCAGCTTGTCGCCCAGCGCGACCGGCGCCTCGTGCTCGATGGCGACGCGCAGCGGTTTCTCCAGCAGCTCCGGATGGGAGGCCAGATGGTCTTCGACCACGCTCCAATACACCGAGTTGTTCATGTGGTCGAACAGGTCGATGTCGGTGACCCGGACCGGGAACTCGTGGATTTCCCGCGCGTCGTCGCGGCTGCCGGCCGTCAGATAGCCCTTCCATCGCAGCCGGTCCACCGATGTGGTCTTGTGCAAACCCGCCAGGAAGTCGTCGGCGATGCGCGCGGGCATCTGGGTTTCCCGGTTGATGTTGATCCAGAACGCCTCGGACTCGATCAGGCCGCCCTTGCGTCCGTCGATGCGCACCCGCATCTCGCACCACCGGTTGGAGGTCCCCGAACACCATCTCCGCAGGCGCAGCATGTCCTGGAACTCGATCGGGCGGATCAAGTCGACCATGGTGCGCCGCACAATCCACAACGGGTGGGTCTCCTCGAAGCCCATCTCGCGCAGCTGATCCTGGCCGATGTCCTGGATGTGCCGGGTGGCCGCGTCCAGGCGTAACCGGCCCGCGCGGTCGATGTCGGCAACGCGCAGCGGCCACTCGCGGCAGAAAACGTCAGGGTGGCCGTCCGGCACCGCCATCATCGTCTTGTCCAGGCTCACTGCTTCGCTCCCCGTCTCCTCCTCGTCAACACCCAGGGTTGGCCCCCGGGCCTTGTGCGAATCATGCCAATCGCGCCACCCGAATACCAGCCGCCATCCGAACCGACGCCTGCCAACGGTGTTAACCCTGCCTTAGCAGCGACAGGTACCCTCGCTGAGATGTCCAAGACGTTCGTCGGCTCCCGCGTGCGCCAGCTGCGCAACGAGCGCGGCTTCAGCCAGGCCGCGCTGGCGCAGATGCTGGAGATCTCACCCAGTTATCTCAACCAGATCGAACACGACGTCCGCCCGCTCACGGTGGCGGTGTTGCTCCGCATCACCGAGGTGTTCGGGGTGGACGCGACCTTCTTCGCCTCCCAGGACGACACCCGGCTGGTGGCCGAGCTGCGCGAGGTGACGATGGACCGCGACCTGGACGTCGAGGTTGACCCGACCGAGGTCGCCGAGATGGTCAGCGCTCACCCGCGCCTGGCCCGTGCGGTGGTCAACCTGCACCGGCGTTACCGCATCACCACCGCACAGCTGGCCGCGGCCACCGAGGAGCGGTTCTCCGACGGCAGCGGCACCGGGTCGATCACCATGCCGCACGAAGAGGTGCGCGACTACTTCTACCAGCGCCAGAACTATCTGCACGAGCTCGACACCGCTGCGGAAAACCTCACGGTCCAGATGCGGTTGCACCACGGCGACCTGGCCCAAGAGTTGACCCGCCGGCTCACGGAGGTGCACGGGGTGCACATCACCAAGCGGATCGACCTCGGCGACACCGTGCTGCACCGCTATGACCCCACCACCCGGACGCTGGAGATCAGCAACCACCTCTCGGCCGGTCAGCAGATGTTCAAGATGGCGGCCGAACTGGCGCACCTGGAGTTCGGCGATCTGATCGACAGCTTGGTCGAGCAGGGCAAGTTCACCAGCGAGGAGTCGCACACGCTGGCCCGTCTGGGGCTGGGCAACTACTTCGCCGCGGCCGCGGTGCTGCCCTATCGCCAGTTTCACGACGTCGCAGAGAATTTCCGCTACGACGTCGAGCGGCTGTCGTCGTTCTACGCGGTGAGCTACGAGACCATCGCGCACCGGCTCTCGACACTGCAACGACCGTCGATGCGCGGCGTGCCGTTCTCGTTCATCCGGGTGGATCGCGCGGGCAACATGTCAAAGCGCCAGTCGGCCACCGGTTTTCACTTCTCGTCGAGCGGCGGCACCTGCCCGCTGTGGAACGTCTACGAAACGTTCGCCAACCCGGGCAAGATCCAGGTGCAGATCGCCCAGATGCCCGACGGACGCAACTACCTGTGGGTCGCCCGCACGGTGGAGCGCCGGGCCGCGCGGTATGGTCAGCCCGGTAAGACGTTCGCGATCGGGCTGGGCTGCGAACTTCGCCACGCGCACCGGCTCGTCTATTCGGAAGGACTCGACCTGTCGGGTGATATCGCCACACCGATCGGGGCCGGCTGCCGCGTCTGCGAACGCGACAACTGCCCACAGCGGGCGTTCCCCGCGCTGGGCCGCGCACTCGATCTCGACGAACACCGCAGCACCGTCTCCCCCTATCTGGTGAAGCAGCCATGACGGAGCCGGCGCGGCCGGGTCGGGTTCCCTCGTCGACGCGGCTTCGCGACCTGGGGTTGATCAACTGGGTGGCCGCGAAGTTGATGGCCCGCATCGTGCGGGCGCCGGAGATGCATCTGTTCACCACGCTGGGCAGGCATAAGCGGCTGTTGTGGTTCTGGATGCCTTATTCCGGCGCACTGCTGCGCGGCCGGCTCCCGCGGGCCGATGCCGAGTTGGTGATCCTCCGGGTGGGGCACCTGCGCGGGTGCGAATACGAATTGCAGCACCATCGGCGGATGGGGCGCAAGGCGGGCCTGGATGTCGACGCGCAGGCCGCGATTTTCGCCTGGCCCGACGCCGCCGGCGGCACCGCGCCCACGCTGAGCGCCCGGCAGATCGCGCTGCTGCGTGCCACCGACGAGTTCGTCAACGACCGCTCGGTCACCGCCGCGACCTGGCAGCAGCTGGCAAGCCACCTAGATCAGCCGCAGCTGATCGAATTTTGCTTGCTGGCAAGCCAATACGATGGTCTGGCGGCGACGATAACCACGCTGGACGTTCCGCTGGACAACCCCGCGCCAAGCTAGCTAGTGGTGTGTCCCGCAAATAATCAGCGGCGAATTGATATGATTTTGGGTG